>CALHHQ010000217.1 GCA_938030645.1 uncultured Rhizobiaceae group bacterium | reverse complement strand
TTTTGATTTAAGCAACAGCCGCCTCTCCTTCTGTCCCTCGATCTGCAACGCTAAAATTTGTTTTTCATTCGCTTCAAGTGGACGAGCTAATCCAAGTTTGCAGTGCGTTGATGAATAGATTGGCGTTCATTTCATTAGATGAACTTACGTGAAGCATCTCTGATCAGAATGTGCATTCGTGCACATTCAGTGATTTCCCAACATGCAATTTTGCTCTTCAAGAACTGAGCAAGATTCCGGTTCAACTTCATGAGAGAATATTGGGTCTGGCCGTGATTATTTCCTGTTTTGAAACCTACGCAGTTAGTCCAAACCTGATGCTCGGGCCGTGGTGCCCGAGCTGTTGCTGATGAGGATTATCGTCATGAGAAATAGCGTAAAATTTTTGGTGGCGGCAATAGCATCATTTGGCGCACTTGCACCCACATTTGCAAACAACGTTTCGACTGCACCTACTTTGGTAGCTCTCAACAATGCGGTCAAAGCGTTCCCGCTGCCAATCAATACCGACGCACGAGATCTAACAAACAAACAACCGAGTTTTGACGCCATGAAATTAGATTTCAACACGCCGTTCGTTGTGTTGGAAAGATATTCAGGTGTATGCCATGACCTTGACTGGAAAGCAGCACCTTATGTTCAAATGCTATGGCGAATGCCGAATGATATCGTGATTTGGAATGGGCGTCTAGAAGACCCAACAAGTCCGCAATATCAAATTCAAGAAAAATTGCTGATTAGTTTGGACGCAGATTATGAACTTTATGGCGCAGAGTTGTGCCGTGCCGTTTACGCGGAATACGGTCCAAACGGCAAACTCGGAGAGCATTTAGCAAAATTTGTGAACCACTATTCTCCTGACAATCACTACGGGAAGCAAATCGTTTTTCGGGGTCGTGATCTTTGTGCAAACGTTGATGGATTTTACAACATTGAAGACAAGTACGAGAAAAAGTCCATGGAATGGAGTTGCAAACGGGCAGCTGAATTTGCAGATTTTTGGGGTGATTGAAATTGTAGGAAGCCAAAGGATTTCGCGGCCTGTTGAAGAAAAATTACACAGCTAGAAATGCAAGAGGCTTGGTAAAATCTGTTCACCGTGTGCCAAACTGCACAAACCCGTTTCCCAAATTACAATATTCTGTTTCCAACTCAAACATGGAAGTTGTTGCGACTGGCGTACGGAAGCAGCGAAACTGGGAAATGAAAACTTACATCAACAAGCGATCGCCAATCGGGAAATTCGCTCTATATCTGATGGGCGTTGTGATCATGCTCATTGGCATACTCACCATCCTCGGGGTCATCGGCGCAGAACACGATAGATTAGAAGTCGGTTACTCGTTCGTCGGTATTGGAGCCGTATTTTTCATCGCTATAGAATATTATTATCGCCACTACATTCATGAAATCGATTTTTTCCATGACCGCTTTCGTGTGACTACTAATAGCTTGTTTGGTCGGCGCACTGAAGAAGGCATGTTGCGGCGTAGCGATGGGCTTGACGACCTTTTCACGGGCCTGAAGGTCTTTAACGATCTAGCGAGTAAGTTTAGACCCCAAGCAAGAATTACAGTCACAGCGGACGGAAGTTTCTATATTATGGAATCCAGCAAACGTTGGTACATCTTGGATACAACTGGTGGTTCATCTGTAGAAGGACAAATAGCGAGTGTGAACAGAAGGTTTGCACACTCCAAAAAACCAAAGAAATTAAAGAAACTTGGAAAGAAAGCGAGGGTATAGCTGTTTGAGACAGGCAATCCACCGCTTGTTGGTTCATAATATATTGTTGGGCAACTGCTAGAGCTCTTTTTCACGACGCAACCGTTTAGGCTCTTGAAGTTTTACGTTTGCATCTCGCCACAGAAAATATGGCGAAAACAAAATAAATCTAAAAGATATCAATGTGCCAATCGAATAAGCCACATATGACAACCAAGCCGTATTTGCAGTTTCAGGTATAGGAACACCTGTTACTTGATATGATGCAGGAAGTGCAGATGTTATCAATAATTGTAATCCGTCCACGCAACGAACCGTGGGACAAAATGTGATCGCGAATAGCAGTTTGATATAATCGAATAACATCACGACAACAAATCAGATTTCGTAGGCTTTTGAGATTCTTGTAATGTGGGTTCATAATATCACCCGCAATCTTGGTGCGTTTGATACATAAGGCCGGTATTGTGTGGTGCGATGACAATACCAGGCAACTGGATTGGGCGTACGGTGCTTCGGCGAATAACGAATGAAAATCACTCCGGCCTCGTTGACGTTCTCACAGTACTAGGCGCGTTTAATTTTTTCTGGTTGGCCACACGATAGATCACGGGAGATCCTATATGGAAAATCAATCCCTCATCGCAGATTTAGTAGGTTGGGTTTCGAAACAACCGCGACCCTATGCAGAAGTCATGGAAGCGTGGCGCACGTCGTTTCCCAGATTGTCTATCTGGGAAGAGGCAGTTGATCATGGTTTCTTAAAAAGAAAGATTGACGCAGACGATCGGCCAATTGAGCTTATCACCGACAAGGGGCGTGATTTTCTAAGGCGCACCGAAAGAAAGATATCATCTAAACGATCGGGACGTGAACGTTCCCAGAAAATAGTTTTCGTGCCGTGCGTAAAAGGCCTGCCGTTTTCAAATCGAAATTCCCGTTTTCGACAGAGTAATCAAACACCACATCAATAGCACCGCTGGGATGCTCGATCTGAATTGGCGCGGGCCTCTTGTCTGTTAAATTCGCCAACCCTTCTGCAACTGTTCCCGGAGCCAACAGACAGGACCCAGTGCAGATGGAACCTGTGACAGCGTAGGAAGGATGTGCGGTCCAAGGCATGAAGTAGCGGGCTGCGATTGATCCCCCATTTTGGGCTGACGCCAACAGACCGAATTTTGGAACCACCGATTTCGACACGTCGCCCAGCCCCATCAGGGCGCCGGCTTTCAGACGCACCGCTTCAATTTTTTCAAATAACGCCTTGTTTTCGTCTAGATCTTCTCGGCTTTCGTAACCTGTAATTCCAAAATCGCTTGCGCGGGCAATCACCATAGGCATGGCCACGTCAATGCAGGTGACCTCAATACCGTCCACGATCTGCTTAGCCTCACCCGTAGGGAAAAGTGCGCCCGTCTTGGAACCGATGACATTCATGAAATTCAAAATCACCGGCGCAGCGGTTCCCGGCACGCCATTTATGCTTGCGTCACCATCATAGGAAACGGTGCGATTGGGTGTTTGAACCACGGCTTCGACAAGTGCGCCCGTATTAACGCTGCGAATTTTCACAATTGTCTCATCGCCATCAAAAGGGTGAATACCCATTTCCAGCGCGGCGGACCCGACACCGGACAATATGTTTCCGCAGGTTGGCGAGAAGTCCACAAGTTCTTTCTCCACGGCGACTTGGGCGAAGAAATAGTCCACATCTGCCCACTCGTGTTCGGAAGGTGAGAGCATTGCCACTTTGGTTGTCACCGCGTTACCTGCTCCAACCCCATCAATGTTGAGAGGATGTCCTGCCCCAATTGCTTTAATAAGCACTTGCGCGAGTTCGTCCCGATCAGAAGGAAGATCGGCAGCGTTGAAATACGGACCTTTTGAGGTGCCACCGCGCATCATGATGCAGGGGATGTTCTGTTGCGTCATGGGAAGTCTCTTTATTTCAGCGGCCAAGGTAGATCGACATAGGCTTGCAGCAGACCGGGTGGGAAATCCCGGTTAAGCGTCCAAGCCATCAGACACATAAAGACTATGCCAGCGGCTGAATAGAGTGTGACGTGTAACCATGCGAGCCCGGCGCGCATACGCAAGAAGCTGACCAAAAATATGGCAAGGGCCAGAATAAAACCAACCAAAGATGTTGCAATCAACAGGAATGCAAACCATGCAAGAGTTGGCCACAGTGAGAATACATTCTCGGCACTTTCAGCTGCGTTCTCACGGTCGGCAAACAGCACGTGAGACTCTGGCGCCAACGTCATTTGCACCAGCAATATTAAAGCACCAATAAGCGAGATGGTCGCGACAAACACTGGAAAGACCCGGTCAACGGCTGCGTAATCGGGAATAGTGGCGGTATTGAAAAGTGCAAAGCTGATAAACCCGATCACTGTTAGCAAGAAAATCATAGGTGCCCGCTTGCCACCCGAAGGCACATCGCCTTCAGCCAATATGTTCTTGGCCTGCCGAAGGCCGACAATAACAGACAGCAAAGTGATGATGAGCAGGATAATGACGATAGGCGAAAGAACGTATCCCAAGCCGGTTTCGAAACTTTCGCGAAAGCGAATGCCTGCAATCTGGTTGGCATTATTTGAATAGTTTTCAACCGGTGTTGAAAGCACAAAGCCGATCAGAAAAGCTGGACGTGACCAATCAAACCGACGCATCATGATTCCTAAAAATCCGATCGCAAACAACGCAACCAAGTCCATCAGATTTTGCCCTGATTGAAATGCCGCGAAGGAAATGATCATAAAAATAAATGGCGCCAGTAGTGCAAAGCGAATGTTGGTCAGCCGTGCAATCGTGCCGGACAGACCAATGCAAAGAATGGTGCCGACCACGTTGGCCAGAGCCAATAGCCATACAATCGAGTAGGTGAAATCGAGATTGTTTTCCAGCAGCGAGGGGCCAACGTCAATGCCAGTGCCAAGCAGGGTTAGCGCGCCAATAAAAACTGCCATCGACCCGGAGCCGGGAATGCCAAACAATAAGGTTGGGACCAGTCCTCCACCTTCTTTGGCATTGTTTGAACTTTCAGGTCCAATGATACCGCGTACATCACCGCTCCCGAATCCGTCTTTGTCTTTGGACGTCTGAACAGTGTGACCATAGGCGATCCAATCGACAACGGAACCGCCAAGACCGGGGATAATACCGACGGTTACACCGATCAAAGAGCAGCGCATTGATAGCCACTTGTTGGCCCACCAATCTTTCACACCGTCGAGCCAGCCACTACCAAGGCTTGACCGTTCTGAGATCGCTTTGTCTTGCCTGAGGAGGGCAATGATTTCGGGGATTGCAAAAATACCAAGGCCGACGATCACGAGTTTCAAACCATCCGTCAGATACGGAAAATCATAACTCGCCATGCGCAACTCGCCATTGAAGGGTCCTTCGCCGATGGTTCCCACCAATAGGCCAAGCCCAGCAGCTACAATACCTTTGATAGCAACACGACCGGCCAAAATGCCAACCATGGAGAGGCCGAAAATGGAGACCATTAGGAGTTCAGGTGACTTAAAAAGCAGTACCACCGGGCGGGCTACCAAGATAAACAGTGTGAGGAATGCAGCGCCGATCAGTCCTCCAAATAGCGAAGAGGCAAAGGCGGCGGATAAGGCTCGTGCGGCCATGCCCTTTTTGGCCATGGGAAATCCGTCAAGCACGGTTGCTTGAGATGCTGACGAGCCGGGTATGCCCATCAAGACGGACGCAAATGTATCAGAAGTCGGCACAACCGCGACCATGCCGATCATCAATGCAAGGCCAAGAATTGGATCCATACCGAACATGAATGGCAAAAGAAGAGAGAGCCCTGCAATGCCCCCCAACCCCGGGAACACACCGATGCAAAGTCCCATGCATACGCCCATCACCAGATAGACAAGAACTTTGGGTTGAAGGATTTGCGAAAATGCTGAAGCGAGCGCGGGAAAGGCTTCCAGAAATACGTCCATCAGGGTCTTCTTTCAGGCTCGACTGAGTTGTTAAAAAAAGCCCCGTCGGATATCGACGGGGCCTTTGGGTGTTGAACTTACTTTTTCAGCTGAACGCCGAAGTCCGTTTTCAACCAATCGACAACATAAGCTTTAGCTGAATCCGGGACAGTGGTTGCTGTTCCAAGTGCGGTCTTAGCAGCAGCACCCGTAAACATTGGATATTTGCCAAGACGCTTTTTGGAGATTTCAGCAAAATCCGGACGTGCCTTAATCTTTTCAAAAGCTGCAACGAAGGTGTCAATGACATCTTGCGAAGTGCCGGCTGGTAAAAAAGCGATTTTCTGGGAAGGGAAGCCAGCCGTGAAGAAGGCCTTCCAAGCGTCCCATGCTTCACCAGATGTTTCACAACCATCCGTTTTTTCACAAACCTCTTTGAACGTAGGTATGTCCGGAAAGGTTGGATCACGCACGATGGCACCATTGGCATCCAATGAGCCCCAAGTCATCATTGCGACGGCCTTACCAGACGCAACCATTTCAGCCGAGCCTTTCAGATAACCTGATGAAGTTTGGTAGTCGATGGTTGCTTCTCCAGATTCAAACATCTTGCGGCCATCGCCACGGCCCTTGATGCCCATGACGTGTTCGACTTTCATGCCAAGCATCTTCCAAGCCAGTGCTGGAACAAGATCGAGACGCGTTGCGCCTTGGTTGCCATAGATGAATGTTGTGTCTTTGAGATTGTTGGCAGATCCGTCAAATTTTTTGCCGGCTTCAGCACTCAAGTAAGCAACGCCGCCCGTACCGGACGCCATCACAGGGTTCCAGTCATTGTACTCATATCTCACGCGGGGATCCCCAAGCAGATAAGGGAACTGCGTTGAACCGGAGGAGCCGAACATCACCGTTCCGTCACCATTTTTCTGTTCCTGGAACCAGTTGGCGCCTTTGGTTGAGCCAGCGCCCGGCATAAATTTAACAACAACCGTTGGGTTGCCCGGTAGTGCTTCAGAAAGCAGTGGTGCAAAGAAGTTTGCCCATTTGGCCGAACCACCGGTTTCAGAAAATGGTATCGTCCACTCGATGGTTTTACCGGCCATATCTGCGGCCTGAGCACTAGCGCCCATTGTAAGAGCTACTGCACTGGCAGCGAGAATAGTTTGGATTGATTTGATGCGTTTCATAAAGACCTCCCAGAAACGTGTGGGAGGATATGAGGCAATAATGCAGCCCTCCCAAACTGCAAAATTCACATTAGCAGTTTTGACAGCGCTACCTTTCATGTAGCTTTCAAGAATTGAGTATTGCAGCAAGGAGCTGTCAGGTGCGAATCGCCGTCGTCGAAGATAACAGACCAATTGCCGACGGCATCGCCAAAGCATTCGAAGCGGATGGCCATGGGGTAGATCAATTGTACGATGGTGAGGCGGCAGATCAATTTTTGGCCAATGAGACGGTTGATCTGATTATTCTTGATATTAACCTGCCGGGAAAATCGGGGCTGGAGGTGCTAAAGTCGCTGCGCCATGCAAAAAAACAAACTCCGGTATTATTGCTGACAGCCCGCGACGCGATTGCTGATAAAATTGCCGGCCTCGACTTTGGCGCAGACGACTATCTTACAAAACCGTTTGACCTTTCAGAACTCAAGGCACGAGCACGGGCGCTTTTGCGACGCTCAGAAAAGGCCATAAGTGAAACAATTCACATAGGAGCGTTAGAATTTGATCCGAACTCACGTCAATTGAAAATTGATAGTGTTGCGTTGGAACTTCCTAGACGAGAACACGCTTTGGCCGAGTTGTTCGTCCGCAACAGAGATCGCATTCTTTCTAAAGGACAGATATTGGATCATCTCTATGGCGTGGGAAGTGAGACTGAAGATTCGGCAGTCGAACTTTACGTCCACCGATTACGTAAGCGCATAAGTGGAAGTGGCGTTGAGATAAAAACTGCGCGTGGACTCGGTTATTGCCTAAGAGAAATAGGATGAAGTCAATCCGGTTAAGACTCATGCTGTGGCTGTTGTTTCCGCTCTGCGGAATTGCAGCTATCGTATCCTTGGAGACATTTTACTCAGCACGCAAAGTGTCCAACGAGTTGAGCGACAAAACATTATTGGCGGCGACGCTGACGATTTTGGAGAATGTAATCTCGTCCAACGGATCACTGCTTGCTGATGCCACATTGGACACTCTGACCGAAAATCTCGGTGATCGGTTTTTCTATCATGTCAGAGGTCCAGACGGCGCGTTCGTGACTGGCTATGTTGGCTATCCACGCTTGCCATCCGATCGAGTGTTAAAAATCGGAGAGCCCCTTTTTTATGATGGCGTGCATTTGGGTGAAACGGTTCGGGTCGCGCAATTACAACGTGATCTGACTAACCGCGAGCTCAATGGTGTAACGACAATAACGGCCTGGCAAAGAATTACTCAACGTAGCACACTTACCCTCAGCTTATTCACCCGCTCGCTATTCCGATTATTGCTGCTGGTTTTAGCAGCAGCCGCCATTGTTTGGTTTGCCATCCGTATTGGTCTGCGCCCTTTGGTCCAGCTTCAATCTGCAATTGACCGACGCACACCCTACGATCTGACCCCGATAAAGCGGGCAATGCCACAAGAAGTGGCCGGAATTGTCCGCTCAATGAACGAGCTATTCGCCCGCGTTGCACGCTCCAAAAGCAACCGCGAACGCTTCATTGGCGATGCGGCCCATCAACTCCGCAATCCAATTGCCGCCATCAAAGTTCAAGCAGAAGCCGCACTGCAAAGCCGAACCAAAAATGATATGCGGTCTGGTCTCCAGCAGATCATCGATGTTTCTAATTCGTCCAACCACATGATCAATCAAATGCTCTCAGGTGCCACTGCACATGCAATGGATCGCAGTCAGGAAAGCTCCTTCGATCTTAGTAAGTTGTTGGAGAGAACTGTGGCTCAGTCTGCGCCAGCTGCCTTTGCCAAAGATCAGGAAATTTCGCTCGACGGTGCTACAATACCAATCCATTTCACCGGCAATGAAACTCTGCTGAAAGAGGCCGTCGGTAACCTCATTGATAACGCTATTCGGTATAATGCCGAGAAAGCCCGTATTGATGTTCAATTGGAGCAAAGCGCAAAGTCGTTGGCGATTTCGGTGCAAGACACAGGGCCAAAATTCTCCGAAGAAGAGTTTTTACAATTCACACAGCCCTTTTTTACAGGTGATACAGGACAATCCGGGAGCGGGTTGGGCCTGTCGATCGCCAAGGATATTGCAAAATCTCACGGCGGCTATTTAAAGACAGAAGAACGACAAGATGGGAAAGCCATCTGCATCATCCTTCCGAAGCACTAGACCAACGCACCAGCGTCATTTGCTGCTCCTTGCCCTGCGCGCCGCCCGAAAACTGCACCAGAAGTCAGACCGGAGCCGCCTGGATAGCCGTTAAAGAAAACGCCTCCGACCATTTCACCGCAGGCATAGAGGCCAGCAATCTCAGTGCCGTCTTCCTTTATAACCGCTCCGCGCTCGTTCACTTCAATACCTCCATAAGTGAAGGTGATACCGCCGGTCACTGGGTAGGCTTTGAACGGGCCGCTATCTATTCTTTGTGCCCAATTTGATTTGGGTAACGGCAAACCTTTTGTGCCTTTGCCATCTTTAATCGTTGGATCAAAATCAACCTTTTGATCTACCGCACGGTTGTATTCATCAATGGTTTTGCGCACCGCACTCTTGTCTGAAATACCGTCGAGTTTTACTATGAGGTCCTCCAATGTATCCGCTTCAACATAGTGAGCGTCGTGGAAACGGTATTCGCCATAAAGCAGGTGGTCGACCTTGTTGTCGAAAATCTGCCACGCGAATTGGCTTGGTTGCTCCAACACGGCTTTACCGAATTGCGCATATGTATAGTTCCGAAAATCCTTACCCTCATCGACAAACCTGTCGCCATCAGCATTGACCATGATGCCGAGGAAGTAACAAATTTTCCGATAGTTTTTCCGTTCAAAATGCGGGATGTCGAGATTACCATAGTCCTTCATGTGAAGATCCATGGGCGTCGCATGACAACCCTGATAAAAGCCGTGAGATTTCGCGCCCAACGCAAAAGCCTGTTCAATGCCATCACCTGTATTGTGTGGCGTGCCGCGCACCTTTGCTTTGTCCCAATTCTCGCCGATGTATTTTTTGCGAAGTTCGGGACTGGATTCAAAACCGCCGCAAGCCAAAACCACTGCGTTTGCCGTGAGGACCTCAGAATTACCTTTGGAATCCTGAACCTCGATACCTGAGACGCGACCATCGGAGGTGATTAACTTCTTCATGGCGCAGTCATATCGGATCCTACCGCCCATGCTCAAAAATGCATCGAGCTCCGCTTCGACCAATCCGACACCTTCACCATCTGCCGCTAGGGTTAGCCCGCCCCAGAAAACGTGTTTGCCATCTTTTTCAAATGACTGGCGTTCGTAAATCGGTTCGAAGGTGACACCGTGGCCAGCAAGCCAAAGCATTGTCTCGTAAGATTGGCTTATCAAATCATGCTGCTCGGTTGACAGCGGACGTCCATCGTTGAAGCCCAATAAATCGGCTGCAAATTTTTCAGCCGAATACGAACCGAACTCCGTGTTGACCAAGCGGGGGTCGTCTTGATTGCTCAAGAGCGGAAACAGTTCTTCATTTTCATTGTAAACAAAGCGCATTGCACCGGCTGTGTATTTGCTATTGCCTCCTGCTAAATCCTCTTTGGCCTTTTCGACCACAAGGACTTCTGCTCCGGCTTCCTTGGCGGCAAGTGCTGCGCATAAGGCAGCATTCCCGGAACCAACGACGATAACTTCAGGCATCATTTTTCCAAACTTCTGGATTTATCATGTGAATAGGTTCGCCTTTATCAAAGGCTACGATCTGGTCAAATATGTCGTTGAATTGTGTCTCATATTCTTCGTGAGACACGTATCCGATATGAGGTGTGCAAACGACATTAGGCATATCAAGTAAAGGGTGATCTGCATTGAAAACAGGTTCCTTTTCATAGACATCTACAGCAGCCATTCCCAGTCTGCCCTGATTTAACGCAGATACCAATGCACCTTCTTCAATCAAACCGGCGCGGCTTGTGTTCACCAGAAGCGCGGTAGGTTTCATCAATGCCAGATCATCTTTTGTCACGAGCCCGGCAGTTTCGGGATGGAGTCGGATATGCAAAGAAACGACATCGGACTTCGAGAAAAAAGCTGATCGACTTTCTGCGGTTTCAAAGCCATCATTCTTGGCTCTGGCACAAGATGCCTCTCCGCCGAAAACCAAGACACGCATGCCAAAGGCAGCGCCGTACTTCGCCACCGCCTCGCCAATACGCCCATAAGACCAAATTCCCAAAGTCTTATTGCGTACCGTGTGGCCAACACCAATTTGCCATTTGCCCTCTTTTAAGGCTGCCATCTGTTGCGGAATCTGACGCATGGCGGAAAGTATCAAACCAAAAGTCAGTTCAGCGGCCGCAAAGGATGGTGTTCCCTTGTGTTGATTGGAGCACAGCAACACACCGTTGCGGTTACACGCTTCAACATCGATGTGAGGATAGACGCTGCGTTGACTGATGAGTTTCAAGTTCGGCAAATGGTCCAACAGATCAGCTTGAATTTTCGTCCGCTCTCTAAACAACACCAGCGCATCTGCATCTTTCAATCTCTCAATCAGGCCCTCTGCTGACTGGACATGATCGTTCCAAATCGTCACGTCATGCCCGTTCAGTTTTTCAAAACAGGGAAGCGTTCGAAGTGTGTCGAAATAGTCGTCGAGAATGGAAATTTTCAATGTATTTTCCTGAGGTTTTCGAAAGTTTGCGCACATATGTCGCTTAAATCCAACCGCGCAATTACTAGTTGATGATGACGCTTTTGCAAAACGATGTCTTTAAGCTCACGGCAACAACGTAAAGGACATCGGTGACCATGAAGACTGGTTGTGAGTTTAGGTCTTCAATTCGCTCGGCCAAGCGCTTGTTTGGTGGCTGCTAGAACAGCCCTACGATTTGCGGTCTTGAGATCCTTG
>CALHHQ010000216.1 GCA_938030645.1 uncultured Rhizobiaceae group bacterium | reverse complement strand
TCGTCAAAGGCAAAAACTGAAACCACCTGATATTTTGCTGACCACACCGGAGCAATTGGCTCTCTTGATTGCGCACAAAGACGCTGGGCATTTCTTCCAAGACTTACGCTACGTGGTGTTTGATGAGTTGCATTCTCTCGTTACATCAAAACGCGGTCACTTGCTTTCACTTGGTCTCGCAAGGTTGCGCAAACTACGGCCTGACCTCCAAACCATCGGATTGTCAGCCACCGTCTCAAACCCATCTGAATTGTGCAGATGGCTTGTGGCACAAAACCGTGATGGATTGAACAGCCATGAGGCCGGACTGATTGTTGTTGAAGGTGGTGCAAAACCACAGATCACAATTTTGGATTCCCAAGAACGACTTCCATGGTCTGGCCATTCTGCGCGCCATGCGGTGGGTGAAGTTTACGAGACGATAAAAAAGCACCGAACGTCCATTTTATTTGTGAACACGCGCAGCCAAGCAGAATTTCTGTTTCAAAATCTCTGGCGTATCAACGATGACAACCTGCCCATTGCGCTCCATCACGGGTCTCTCGATGTGGGTCAAAGGCGCAAAGTTGAGGCTGCCATGGCCATCAACGCATTGCGCGCTGTGGTCGCCACATCAACTCTCGACCTTGGGATCGATTGGGGTGATGTTGATCTGGTCATTCATATTGGTGCGCCGAAAGGAGCAAGTCGTCTGGCCCAACGGATTGGCCGTTCCAACCACCGCATGGATGAACCATCCCTTGCTGTTCTTGTACCGGCAAACCGTTTTGAGGTCATGGAATGCCAAGCCGCATTGGATGCCAACTATCTTGGTCATCAAGACACACCACCATTGCGCGAAGGAGCTCTTGATGTTTTGTGCCAACACATTCTTGGTATGGCTGTAGCTGAACCATTTACCGAGGACGCTCTCTATGCCGAGATAATTTCTGCAACGCCCTACGCAGAACTGGATTGGGACACGTTTGAGCGGTGCGTCCATTTTGTTGCCACGGGTGGATATGCGCTAAGAACGTACGAACGATACGCCAAGATTAAGAAGACTGAAGATGGCAGCTGGCGGCTGACACATCCGCGTTTTGCTCAACAATATCGCTTGAACACAGGTACGATATACGAGGCCCCATCACTGACCGTGCGCTTGCTCAAATTTGTGAAGCGTGACGGAAAAGGCATTGCGGCATCCAATCGCGGCGGACGATCGCTTGGCAAACTGGAAGAATATTTTCTGGAACAGATGGTCTATGGCGACACGTTCATGTTTGGTGGACAGATTGTGCGTTTTGAGGGTATCCGAGAGAATGAAGCCATCGTGACGCCTGCGGTTTCCAAAGACCCGATGGTTCCCATGTATGCGGGATCAAAATTCCCGCTGACCACATATCTGGCGGAACATATTCGCGACATGATGGCCGATCCGGAACGCCGCAAAAAACTTCCTTCGCAAGTGGCGGATTGGCTCAACATTCAAAAACAAAAATCAATACTGCCCAACAATGATCAGGTGTTGGTTGAAACATTTCCTCGTGGTGAGAAATTTTATCTCGTCGCCTATACATTTGAAGGGCGCATCGCCCACCAAACTCTCGGTATGTTATTGACCAAACGCCTTGAACGCGCCCGTGCACGGCCAACCGGATTTGTGGCAACCGATTATTCCATTTGCGTTTGGGGGTTGGATGATATGGGAGCGATGATCGCAGATGGATCACTTTCTCTCGACGGTCTATTTGAAGAAGATATGCTGGGAGACGACTTGGAAACATGGATGCAAGATTCATTCATGCTGAAACGCACTTTCCGCCACTGTGCCTTGATTGCCGGTCTAATTGAAAAAAACCATCCCGGTAAAGAAAAGAGTGGGCGCCAAGTTACTGTTTCGACCGATTTGATTTATGATGTTCTGCGTGAGCATGAACCCGATCATATTCTGATGCAGGCCACACGAGAAGATGCAGCTTCTGGCCTATTGGATATTCATCGTGTGGGAGATTTATTGGCCCGTGCCAAAGGACAGATCATTCACAAAAACCTCCAACAGGTTTCTCCACTCGCTGTACCCATAATGCTGGAGATTGGTCGCGAATCTGTGCCGGGTGAAGCCAATGAGTCTTTGTTGGCTGAGGCTGCTGAAAACCTCATCAATGATGCGATGTCGGTGTAAGGTGAATGGACGTGAGTGATTCGACTTTTCCCTATCGTATTCCTTCCAAAGAGCGCTCAATGAAACAAGGGAAGAGTGACTCGCGACCAACCGAAACGGATGACAACACTCTCATGGCGCAAATGCAGGAAGAGTTTTCTTTTGCTCCATCAAAAGATGCAAGACATGATTATGGCGGCACCTGCATTCATGCGGTCAACGGCGTTGAGTTGGTGTTGGATCCAGAAGGTATCGCCTATTGGCCTGCTGAAGACACGTTGCTGGTCGCTGACCTTCATTTGGAGAAAGGATCGAGTTTCGCACGCCGCGGCATGCTCATTCCGCCATATGACACGAAAACCACTTTACGACGATTCGCTAAATGCATCGACAAGTGGCAGCCACGGCGTGTAATCGCGTTGGGGGATTCTTTCCACGATGCAGAAGCATCACAAAGATTGACTGCGGAGAATTATGACACTCTCCATGCATTGATGAAAAATCGTGATTGGGTCTGGATAACAGGCAATCATGATCCAACCCCACCCGTAGGTTTGGGTGGTGAAGTGCTGGATTGTTTGCGCCAAGGAAACTTGGTTCTTCTGCATGAACCGCAAGTCAATTGCGAAGCAGGAGAGATTGCAGGACACTTACACCCAAAAGCGCTTCTTGTGAGGCGCGGGCGACATGTTCGCCGGTCCTGTTTCGCGGCTGATCAAAAACGCATAATTATGCCAAGTTTTGGTGCATACACTGGCGGCTTGAATGTCTTTGACAGAGCTTTTGACGACATGTTCGACGGCAAGAAATTTCACGCTTTGATGCGCGGAGAAAACCAAGTTTATCGAATCCCTGCTGGCGACCTCAGAAAACCATGACGCATAAAAATAGCCCCGGTTAGGTGAGGGTCCATAACCGGGGCACATAAACAGAGCTCGCTATTGGTCGATGCGAGGGGGAAGAGCATTGCGACCCAAGCGCTGTTTAAGTTCGTGGTCGTCGGGAGGAACGACTAAACCTATATGGGGAGTGTCGTTTGAAAAAAGTGTGTGTTTTGGCACACATTGGGCATTCCCAATCTGAAACTCAAAAAGATGCGGTCTGTTTTCGTTGAATAGAGAATTCGACCAACACATTGCAGATCAATCCTTGGTCTCCCAATCAAATCCAACAGGGCGCGCATCTCTGTTCTTTTCAATCTCAATGAGTTCAGCCACTTCCTCATGATCACTTGGTTTTGCAGGTTTTACGTCTCGATGCGGCGCATCATTTGTAAGCGCTAAATCATAGAGAATTGGGAAATGATCAGAGCCAACAAATGGCAATCGTTTCATTGTGATCAATTGAAAATGTGAGGAATGGAACAAATGATCCAACGGCCAGCGCATAAAGAAAAACCGTGCATCAAACGAATTGAATAGTCCGCGACCTTCCCGAGGGTCGAGCAGTCTTGAAACTCTCAAAAACCGTCTCGTGGTGCGTGACCAAGCAACGTCGTTTAAGTCACCCGTTACAACAACAGGATTATCATCGTGGCGCACCAATTGACCGACAAATGCGATTTCTGCATCCCTCGCAATTGTATCATTGTTTGGAAGTGGTGGCTCTGGGTGAACGGTGATCAACCGAAAGGTCCATCCCTTTTCGGTGTCCAACATAAGATCAAAACTTGGGACTTCTTCGTTCAGGAGAAAGCGCACTTTTTCATCAAAAATCCGAAGTTTTGAAACCAAATACATTCCATATGTGTTGTCTAAAGCATGCTCCATTTGATGCTCGTAGTGTTCGACGCTTTCCTGCAACGCTTTGACCCACGCCTTGTCGGTTTCCACAAACACAGCCACATCTGGCTGGTGGTTATTGATCAATTCATTGACCAGCGCATGACGGTGATTGCTTTGCTTCACATTGCACACCAACAATCGGACACTCGTTACTTCGTTTTGATCACCATCAAATTTTATCGAGCTCTTCTTCCAAATCGGCGTGAAGCGCAAAATCTTGGATAATTGCAATACCAGCACTGAAACCAAAAGCACCGTTATCCAAGTCCAACTGGAGTTGTCTGAAAAATAAAACAGAGAAAGCGCTAAGAGCGCCAAGGCGATAGATACAATTTGCAAACGCGGAAAATCAAAGGTTCTAAAAATACCATGGGGTTCTTTGACAAATGGCAAAACACTCGCAACGACCAACAATATTGTGAAGGATCCGACAGCCCAAATCATCAATATTCTACCTCTGGGTGTTCACTAATTTGGCTTTTCGTTAAAACGGAAACACGGGCATTGTCCTGTTGCGGCGGAATTACCCATTTCATATCCGGTTGAAAACATTATTCTGCGCCAAGAGTTCCATATACCTATACCTCAGAGTTTTCATTGGAAACAGTTTATGAAAAATCAACGTCGCTTTCCAAGTGATTGGCCTAAGAGTATTCAAGAACCGCGACCAGCAGCGGAAAAACCGACCACCAGTGAGGTGATTGAATTGGCTTGGTGCGATGACACGACGTTCGACAGCATCAAGAACCAAACAGGTTTAGCTGAAAAAGACGTGATCAAACTGATGAGATCAAATTTGAAACCGAGTAGTTTTCGACTTTGGCGCAAGCGTGTTTCTGGACGAGCCGCCAAGCATGAAGCGCGTTCTTCAAATTAAACTTGCGTCTTTTTAAAGTCTGTTTGCTCTAATGGGCTTCGTCCCAGTTATCCGCCGCATTGGCATCAACCTGCAAAGGTACAGATAGGTCGAGAGCAGGCATGGGCGCGTTGATCATCACTTGCTTCACCAAGTCTATGGTCTGATCAACCTCCGCTTCAGGCACTTCGAAAATCAATTCATCATGAACTTGAAGAAGCATTTTAGCTGATAGTTTGGCAGCTTCCAAAGCAGGTTCCATTTGAACCATGGCACGACGAATTATGTCAGCGGCAGACCCCTGAATAGGGGCGTTGATGGCGGCACGTTCTTGAAATGCACGCATTTGTGCATTACTTGATTTCATATCTGGGTAGTGCGCTTTCCGACCAAAAATGGTTTCCACATATCCATGCTCGCGGGCAAAGGACTTGGTGTCATCCATGTAAGTTTTGATACCTGGGAAACGTTCAAAATACATTTTTATGTAGTCGCTCGCTTCCGAGCGTCCAATGCCCAAATTGTTGGCCAATCCAAATGCCGAAATGCCGTAGATGATTCCAAAATTAATAGCTTTGGCCTGACGACGGATCATCGGGTCCATGCCTTCAACAGGCACATTGAACATTTCACTTGCGGTCATGGCGTGAATATCGATGCCATCCGCGAACGCTTGTTTCAATTGTTTGATGTCAGCCACATGAGCCAGCACCCGCAGTTCGATCTGGCTGTAATCGGCACTGACTAGTTTGTTGCCTTTGTCAGCTACAAAAGCAGTTCTAATTTTGCGGCCTTCTTCTGTACGAATTGGAATGTTTTGCAAATTTGGTTCGGAAGATGACAACCGACCCGTGGATGTAGACGCCATGGAATAAGACGTGTGAACTCGTTTGGTTTCTGGATTGATGTAACCTGGCAAAGCATCCGTATAGGTGGATTTCAATTTCGATAATTGTCGCCAGTCAACAATTTTGCGCGGGAGATCGTGACCTTCAGCAGCCAAATCTTCCAACTGTTGAGCACCCGTGGCCCACTGGCCTGTTTTTGTCTTCTTGCCACCGGGAAGTGACATCTCATCAAAGAGGATTTCACCCAGTTGTTTGGGAGATCCAACATTGAATTTGCGCCCTGCAAGTTCATAAATTTCATCTTCAAGACCCGCAGCTTTTTGAGCAAAGTCTCCTGAAAGGCGCGACAGAATTTGACGGTCAACGGAAATACCGCGCGCTTCCATGCGGCAGATCACATCCACCA
>CALHHQ010000215.1 GCA_938030645.1 uncultured Rhizobiaceae group bacterium | reverse complement strand
TAATTGCGGATTGTTGGTGTGAAGAAAAACGAACCAACGGACACGTCATTTACATCCACATTTGTTTTAAACGACGTTGCAAGCATGAGCATGATTGGGCCCATGGCCATCACAATCAAACACACCATCAATGCATAAAATGCGGGGCTGGAACTCTTACTGGTTTGCACAGACATCTCGCTATGCCTCCTCAGCTGCTGCGCGCAAACGGGCAGCTCGGTTCTCAACCGCTTTGTTGTAAACAAACATAATCGTGGTCAGCAGCATCAAAAGGATCAACAAGTAGTTGGACATGGCTGCGGCCACTCCGAGTTCTTGAAACTCCTGCGCGGTTCTGAATATGCGCAAACTCAAAATCTCGGTGGAGAGACCGGGGCCGCCATTGGTCATGACCAAAACAACTTCCAGCACTTTGAACGCATCAATCAACCGCAGCAAAAGAGCGACAATCAGAACCGGCATCATAAGGGGCAGTTTGATATGCCAGATTTTTTGCCAGCCAGTTGCGCCATCGAGTTCTGCTGCTTCCAAAGCCGATTGCGGCAAAGATTGAAGTGCAGCCAGCGACAGAATGAATATGAAAGGTGTCCACTGCCAAACATCAGCGATCACCACCGCGATAAAGGACCACGTGCCGTCTGAGAGCCAAGGGATGGGTTCAAGCCCCCAACTCTTCAATGTGCGGTTAAAAATCCCGACAGTGGGGTGATACATATAACGCCACATCAAACCCACTACGATGGGGGCAATCATCATGGGCAGGATAAATATGGTTCGTAGCGCCGCTAATCCACGCAAATTGCGATCCAAAAGCAAGGCCAAACCTACACCGAGAAGCATCTCCAAAGTGACGACAACGGCGGCGAATTTCAGTGTTACGCCAAAGCTTTCCAAGAAGGCTTCATCGTTCCAAAGGTTTACGTAATTTCGAAATCCAACGAACTCGGCTTCGCTGATATATTGCGATGGTCGCCAGTCGAGAAAGCTGGCATAGACCATATACCCAATTGGATAGAGCAAGGCGACTGCCAGAAGCAACACAGCCGGTGCCAAAAACATATATGGCGTGAGGCGGTTGAGTTTTGAGGCAGTCGTCATCTTAAACGCGTTCCAATGGTTTTAAAAAAGTTGGAAAAGGTGACGCTGCCGCCTCAGGGGCGTGACGGCAGCGTCTTAATGTTCAAACGGAATGCACCGCAAGAACCTCAGAGCAGATTACTTCCAGGTATAGTACCCAGCTTCATCCATAATCTTCTTGGCGCGTTCAGCAACCCCGTCCAAGGCTTCTTGAGGATCGAGACCTTCTGTCAAAACTTTTGACATTGTGGTTCCGATATCAGCATTGATTTTACCCCAAGTTGGGATGATTGGACGCCAGTCTGGATCAGCAAATTTCAATGCTTCACCGAATGTTGCAGAATAAGGGTATTTCGCATTCAGCTCTGCATTTTCATATGTTGAGAAGCGCGATGGGTTGCCACCTTGCATCGCCACCATCAGGTCACCCTTTTTGGATGTGAGCCACTGCATCAATAGGAATGCAGCTTCTTTGTTTTTGGCATTGCGAGGAATGCCGACTCCGAAGCCACCTGTTTGGGAGCCACGGCGCACACCTTCTGGATGGAGTGCATAGCCAACTTTACCAGCCACTTTACTCTTTGACGGGTCTTCAAACCCAGCAGCGAATGCAATGGAATCCATAAACATGGCTGAAGTGCCCTGGCTGAAGGAAGCGGCAGCTTCCGCTGGACCAAATGTTGTTGCACCTTCAGGGCCACAATCTACGATTGTTTTCAAAGCATTTGCGGCTTTCACACCGGCTTCATTATTGATGATCGGGTTCCATTCGTCGTCAAACACGCGACCGCCAAGTGGGGCAAGGTGCAAGAGAAACGCATGGCTTGCTTGGTGGCCAGAAGCTGCACGAGAGGCCATGCCACCCATGCCTTTTTCAACTTCGGGAATTTGGCAAGCCACTTTCAAAAGAGCGTCGTATGTCTTTGGAACTTCAATTCCGTGCTTTTCAAAAATGTCTTTACGATAAGCCAAAACAGATGTTTCTGAACCGAATGGAATTCCGAACAATGAACCTGTTGGACCCGGCAAATAGCCCTTTTTACCACCAGCAACACCGATGTTTTGCACATAACCATCGATCAAATCATCAGCATCATACTTTGGATCAGACAATTTCGGATTCATGAAAAAGCGAGCCAAGTTTTCCAACTGATCTGCAAATACATAGTCAGCTTTCGAAAACACGACGTAGGACATCAAGTCATAATCGCCCTGACGCTTTGTCAGTTCCAGTGTCGATTTTTCGCGCAGTTTCAAATATTGAAGTTGGTCAACTTCAACTTTGATTCCGGTTTCTTTTGTGAATTCTGGGAGCACTTTCATCACAGCATTGTAATGTGGATGCGCTGGGAAGATTGCAGTTACAGTTTGGCCTTTGTAAGCGTCGTAAGGCCCTTTTGCATGGCCGTCGGCCAAAGCGATTGTTGTTGTTGCCGTAGCAACAAACATGGTTGTTGCAACGAATGTTGCGTTTAGTGATTTCAGCATAGTGGTTCCTCCCTTGCTGTTTTCTAAAGTCGTAGTTCAGTATTTTTGTCGAACACCATCAGTTCATCAGTGCGAACGCCAAACGTCAGTTGGCTGCCTGTTCTCACCGGGCTTGAACTGTCATGCTCGACCAAAACCTCGGCGTCTCCGCAACGTGTCACCAATGTTGACTGGGCGCCTAAATATTCTGAAACAACAAGGCGCAAATCGATGGGTGTGCCGATCTTGGTGTCAGAACTGAAAGAAGATGGCCTAATGCCCAAGGTGACTGTTTTTTCTGCGTAGCCGTTCAGCGACTTGGCCAACGGCTTGGGCAGTGGCAGTTCAAACCCATCACCTTTTGCGAACAGCACATCTTTTTTGGACGTTAGTTCAGCATTGAGAAAGTTCATCGTCGGACTGCCAATAAATCCGGCCACAAATTTGTTGGCTGGCGCTTTGAACAACTCTTCGGGCGTTCCTTGCTGTTGAATTACGCCTTCTGACATCACCACTATACGATCACCGAGTGTCATGGCTTCAATCTGGTCGTGGGTCACATAGACCATATTTTTGTCGAGCGTGTCGCGCATTTCAGCAAGTTCTGTGCGCATCTTTCCGCGCAGTTTTGCATCAAGATTGGAAAGCGGTTCATCGAATAAAAACGTAGAGGCATCGCGCACAAGAGCACGGCCCATTGCGACGCGTTGTCTCTGTCCACCTGAAAGTTCAGCAGGTTTCCTCTCGAGCAAGTGCCCGATATTCAGCATGTCTGCGACTCGACGAACCTTTGTTTCAATTTCGGCCTTCGGCGTCTTATTTAGACGCAGAGCAAATGACATATTCTTGGCGATGTTCATGTGCGGATAGAGCGCATAGTCTTGAAACACCATTGCAAGGTCGCGTTCTTTGGACGCCAAGTCGCTGATCGGTTTTTCATCGAAAAAGATCTCGCCACCGCTGAGCTCCTCCAATCCAGCGAGAATTCTCAGCGTTGTGGATTTGCCGCAGCCCGAAGGGCCAACCAGAACGGTAAACTCTCCATCGTCCAACGCGAGGTCGAGCGGTGGCAGCACGCGCACTGCGCCGTAACTTTTTTCAACCTGCTCGAAACGTATTGTTGGCAACGGAACCTCCCGAAATCGATGCCTTTCGATGTGTACAGGAGAGAGCATTGCGACAATCTGTTCAAACGGTATTTTCCAAAAGAACGTTAGCGCTAACGTAAATTTGCCGTTATTGTTCAGACCCGATGTTCATTTTGTTTCTGCAGTTATGCTCGATAAAGCGAAGTTAGATTCCCGTGCCAAAATTGAAGATGTGGCCCGTGAAGCAGGTGTCAGCATTATGTCGGTGTCTCGTGCAATGCGCGGAGTTGAAGGGCTGTCTCTGAAAAAACGCACTGAGATTTTGAAGATTGCCAAGCGCATTGGATATGAACCAAGCAGTGTTGCAGGATCTTTGGCAGCAGAAAATTCAACGCTTATTGGGATCTCCGTTCCGACTTTGGAAGATGCTGTTTTTTCAGAAATTTTCGATGGAATGCGTCCTGTGTTTAACAATGCCGGATTTCAAACTGTCTTTGATACAACCGAATATCAGCCCAAACGAGAAGAACGTTGGATCGATCGCATGATCAGCTGGAGGCCAGCGGGAATCGTTTTAAGTGGTGTTGATCACAGCAAATCCGCGCGCCGAAAGTTGAAGAACAGTGGAATTCCCACACTGGAGATCTGGGACTACTCTGCCGACCCAATCGACCTTTGTGTTGGTGTCGATCATTACGAAATTGGCTATGCAATGGCTCGTCACCTTCTAGATTTAGGTTATGAACGGCCAGCATATGTGGGAGTGGAATATCAGCGTGACCAAAGAGCTGACAAACGAATGGACGGTTTTCGAGACGCATTTGAAGCTGAAGGACACTTGCTGGTTGGCAATGTCAGGCTGGAGGAAGCTGTTTCTTTTGAAGCAGGAAAACAAGGGCTTATTCGTGTTCTCGAAACTGTTTCCAAGCCGCCGGACGTTGTGTATTTTTTGAACGACCATATGGCCTTTGGTGGGATGCAGGAGTGTGACTCCCGAGGAATATCTGTACCGGATGATTTAGGCATTGTTGGATTCAATGGTTTGAACATAAACAATGTTCTACCAAAGCAAATCACCACTTCGATCACCCCAAGAACCCTGATGGGTAGCACTGGCTCGTCGTTACTGGTTGCGCATATCCTCAAGGCAGCAAACCAGAAATGCGTCGCGCTGCCAGTGAAAATTTTTCCGGGTGACACTGTCCGGTCGCAGCTTGAGTTAAAGCGATCATAGGAGCCTCTCAAATGTCGTTGTTCATTCTGCTCGACTACGCCTCAGTGTTGGTTTTTGCGCTCACAGGCGCTTTGGTGGCCAGCCGTGCGCAGTTGGATATCGTGGGATTTTGCTTTCTGGCGAGTCTTGCTGCCGTTGGTGGTGGAACACTGCGCGATGTGTTGTTGGACAGAAACCCCGTGTTTTGGCTTGAAAACCCAATTTACCTTGGCGTCGCGTGCGGTGCCGCCGTTCTGGTGTTTTTCACCGCTCATTTGCTTGAAAGTCGGTATCGGGTTTTGCTTTGGTTGGATGCTTTTGCCTTGGCAATAGCTGTTGCGGCGGGATCTGGTGTGGCTCAATCGCTGGATCAATCAGCACCTGTTGTGATTGTGATGGGCATTATAACGGGTAGTATGGGCGGGCTCATGCGTGATGTTGTATCGAATGAGGTGCCACTGGTTCTCAAACAAGGCGAACTCTATGTCACCTGCGCTTTTGCAGGGTCCGCAGCGACAGTGCTTGCCAGTCAAATTGACCTCAGTCCCGCAATCGTTGCCATCGCATGTGCGAGTGTCACTTTCATTCTGCGTGCAGGGTCACTGGCTTTTGGATGGAAGCTGCCAGCGTACAAATCACGACCGCCGAGTGCTTAGTTCACAAGCTTTTACTGTCCCCTCAATCCGTTGCCGCAAACGGCCTGTTTTGGCACAGAGAACGGTCCAGTAGTTTCCAGACTACCCCCGCATCTTTAATCCTTCTGGGTCATAGAGTGCGTCTTCTACGATTGTTGCTGCATAAAAATTTCCAAGTAACTCCACCTGAAGCTTTGTGCCCGGATCTGCGTGAGGGCTGCTGACATACCCCATCGCCATGGATTGACCAACGTGGTGTGCGTAGCCACCTGAACTGATGTAACCGACGGCGTCTCCATCGACCAAGATGGCTTCATCATTGGAAACATCAATGCCGTCCACATCGATTGTCATTGTGACAAGTTTTTGGCTTGGGACATCCTTCTTGAATTGCTCAGTGGCTGATTTGCCCACGAAGTCTTTTTTCCAGTTGATGAACTGATCCATACCGGATTCAACCGCATTGAAGTCTGGGCGGAAATCCAAGCCCCATGCGCCCCAACCTTTTTCAAGTCGCATCGACATGAGTGCTCTTGCGCCATACCAAGCGTAGCCAAGGTCTTTGCCAGCATCTTCGATGGACTGAGCGAGCCGTAACAAATATTGGGGTTTGCAGTAAATCTCATAGCCAAGTTCGCCAGAAAAGCTGATGCGGCTCAATATGACAGGAACGCCTGCGACAAAGGTTTGTCTCACATCACGAAATTTTAGCGCGTCAGAACAAACGTCTTCGCGCATTATTTTCGACAGCAAGCTGCGAGACTTTGGACCTGATAAAGAAATACCATGCCAATCATCGGAAACGTTTTCATAGCTTATGGTTTCCGGCAGATCTTTTTCAAACCAGCGGTGATGGGCTTCTTGCATCGTGCCAGAGCCAAACAACATGAAGTGGTCTTCCGCTAAACAAGCAACGGTCAAATCTCCATAGAGTTTGCCTTTGGGCGTCAACATAGGTGTGAGTGTGAGGCGACCTGGCTTGGGGACAAAACCCGCCAAAACTCGGTTCAAATGTTCGCGCGTGCCTTTTCCTTTAAATTCATGTTTTGCAAAGTTTGCAATCTCAATGCCACCAACGGCTTCGCGCACTGCCTTCACTTCACGCGCCACATAGTCGTGTGATCTGTTGCGTTCAAACGTTGGGTCTTCAAATGCATCAGCAGGGCCGTCAGCGAACCAAAGTGCATGCTCGAGCCCAAAGCTTTGGCCCATAACTGCGCCTTTTGAGACCAATCGGTCATAGAGGGCAGTGGTCTTCTGCAAACGCCCTTTGGGCAGAGTTTCGTTTGGAAAGGTCATTACGAAACGGCGTTCATAGTTTTCTGTTGATTTAACCGTTCCCCAATCGGGCGTGGCAAAGTCGCCAAAGCGAGCAACATCCATCGCCCAAACATCGATGCTTGGTTCGCCATCGATCATCCACTCTGCCATTGAGAGGCCAACGCCACCGCCTTGGCAGAAACCGGCCATAACACCCACTGCACACCAATAATTCGTCATTCCGGGCACGGGGCCGATCATGGGGTTGCCATCCGGTCCAAAGGTGAACGGGCCGTTGATTGCATCTTTAATGCCTGTTTTGCCAAGCGCGGGTACGCGTTCAAATGCCAGTTCCAATCGGTCGGCAATGTTTTCCAGTTTTGGAGGGAGAAGCTCATGGCCGAAATCCCAAGGCGTGCCTTCTACTTTCCAAGGGGTGCCGACAGGTTCGTAAGTGCCGATCAACATGCCTTCGCGTTCTTGACGGAAATATATGTTGGCTTCGTAATCGATCCCACAGGGCAAGCGCGTTGGATGATTGGCAACTTCGTCAATCTTCTCCGTCAGAAGATAATGGTGTTCCATGGGTTGAACGGGAATATTCAAACCCTGCATTTTGCCAACCTCTCTGGCCCATAACCCGCCGCAATTGACAATGTGTTCAGCATTAATCACACCTTTTGGTGTGGTCACATCCCAAGTTCCATCTGCGCGTTGCGTGGTGGCGGTTGCAGGTGTGTGGGTGAAATATTGGGCGCCGTGGACTTTAGCAGCCTTGGCAAATGCGTATGTTGCGCCGGATGGATCAAGATCGCCATCTTGTTCATCCCAAAGGGCTGCTATGTAGTGCTTTGGATCAATGAGAGGGTGACGCTCTGCAACTTCCTGCGGACTGATGAACTCTTGATGAAGGCCCATATATCGGGCTTTGGAGCGCTCTCGTTTGAGGTAATCGTACCAAGTTTTGTTGGAAGCCAGATAAAAGCCTCCAGTCATGTGCAAACCAACCGAATGTCCGCTGGTTTCTTCGATCTCTTTGTAGAGATCAATTGTGTAACCTTGGAGCCGAGAAATATTTGGGTCTGAACTGATCGTGTGAATCTGCCCCGCAGCGTGCCAAGACGAACCAGACGTCAATTCGTCTCGCTCCAGAAGAACAACATCCTTCCAGCCAAATTTCGCCAGATGAAACAGAATGGAACATCCAACAACACCGCCACCAATGATCACCACTTTCGCGTGGCTAGGCAGTTGCTTGGCTTGGGCGGATTCGTCTTGTTGAATCTCGGGCATGACTATGATCTCGCGCTGTCTTTAAGTGAAATCTTGCATGATTTCGGCAGTTTGCAAGGTGAAAATTGCGCCGTTTTCTAGAGAAAATACGCACACAATACCCGTGAATCTGCAGCATCGGATTCAAGTTTCTTCAATAACCTGATGTTATTTTGCGCTCTTGGAAGCCCTTTTGGGCCTTGTATGGATGGATTTATGAAGCCTCAGGTGCACAGTTTTGTATTATCAGGTGGTATTGGCTCGCGGTTGTGGCCGTTTTCGCGAGCAGACAATCCCAAACAATTCCACCGTCTGACGGGTTCTTATTCCATGTTGCGCAACACCATCCGGCGTTTCGGCGGCAATGATGAGTTGTTTGGCCCAGTGAACGTCATTGCTTCTGCTGATCATGCGCAAATTGTGCGTCAGGAAACAGTGGTTGAAGGTGTACTGTCTGACCAGTGTTTGTTCGAACCCACGGGCCGAAACACTGCTGCTGCCGTGGCTTTGGCCACACAGGACATTCTGGCAAAGCATGGTGATGGACTGGTTCTCATCGTACCTTCTGACCATGAAATCACAACGATAAATCAGTTCCATGAGACCATTTCAGATGGTGTTACTTCTGCGCAAGCAGGTGCGTTGGTTGTTTTTGGCATTACGCCAACACGTCCTGAAACGGGTTATGGTTATGTGAAAACCGGTTCAACAGACGCGTCAGGAACGCTCGTCGTTGAACGTTTTGTGGAAAAACCAGATGCAGAAACAGCGCAAAAATATCTCCAAAGCGGAGGGTATTTTTGGAACGCGGGCATGATCTTATTCAATGCCTCGGTGATGGCTGAACATTTCAAGAACTTGGCTCCTGAAATCTGGAGCGGAGTGGAAGCCTCACGCGCTGCTGCCAGAACTGATTTGGCGGGTTCGTTTTTGCCTCTTGAAGAATATTCAAGGATACCATCCCATCCTGTTGATACGGTGATTTTGGAGAATGCGCCCAATATCTCCTTGGTGCCCGCAAAGTTTAAATGGTCTGATATCGGCTCATGGCAGTCACTTTATGAAATTGCGGAAAAGGACGAACAAGAAAACGTTTCGATTGGCGATGTTGTTGCTGTGGATTGTGAAGGATCATATTTTCACAACGAAGGCCCTTTGATCTCGGCCTATGGCTTAAAAAACATGGCCGTTATTTCCACTGACGATGCAACGTTTGTTGCGCCGTTGGAGCATTCGCAAGATGTAAAGAATGTTTTTCAAAAGCTCGATCAAGGCAATCGTTCTGAGGTGCGGGTATCCGTTGGTCTCAGTCGCGCGAAGAATCCCGGCACCAATGTGGAACGGGTTCATCGCTGGTTGACGGAAATTGGCTTGCCGCTATGGGCCAAAATTGGTCCAGACTTCGATCATGGTGGGTTCCATGAAACCCTTGGCTTTGATGAAAAGAGCCTGAACAAGCCGAAGCGATTGCGAACAATGGCCCGCCAAACATGGTGTTTTGCACAGGCTGCAAAGCATAATTGGTGTGAAGGCGCTGATGAACTCGTCAACCATGGTTTGGATTGGTTAGATGCTGCAGCCAATTCAGATGTGCCGTTTGCAAGCGTTGCCTCAATAGAGGGAGCACCTGAAAACACGCGCATGGACGCATATGATCAATCGTTCGTATTGCTTGCGGCTTCGGCTGCTTTGGATGCCGGATTTGAACGCGCCAAACCGTTGGGTGAATTGGTTCTCAAAACGTTCAGTGAGAAGTTTTATGATGCTAAGAACAATGCTTGGTTTGAAACAAGTGAA
>CALHHQ010000214.1 GCA_938030645.1 uncultured Rhizobiaceae group bacterium | reverse complement strand
GGAGTATGAGGAAGACAAGAAGCGGCGGTTGGGGGCGGATGCTTTGGAGCCGAAACGGTTGAAGCACAAGAAATTCGTTCGCTGAGCGTTGCTATAGCAACGCTCAGAGTGCGCGGCAGCCGCTCTTTTCGCAGAAAAAGCGATGAGAGCGACACCCGGCAGCAATCCTGAGTTCCTTCCGTCAAAACCTAGGCGGCTGAAGCATCAGAGTTTCGCAATTCTTGCGCTCTAGATTTGGATTTCGGAGCTGTTGTTGACTCAATTAGTGTTGACTACTAGCCTGCTAAGTTGGTGTGCAAATGGGTTTGCACACTCTACAGATTTAGCTAACCTGGTAACTTAATTGTGTTTGAAACCGTGCGTCTAATGGCGATTGAGGACAAAATTTCGTCTCTAATATTCTTTTTCTTCTTTTTTTGCATCTGCTTCTGGATCAATTGGCCTAACCTCAAACGTAAAGCTCTGAGAATATATTCAAAACTTCAAGCGCCTTCACTTAGGGACTACTATGAAAAAGTGTATGAGCAAGATCCTCGCAACCAAGGTCTTGAATTATTAAAGGCCTTAGACGAAGCCGATGCGCGCAATGAAATTGTTCAAGATCTTTTTAAGAGAGCTGGCACGAACCGTAAGCACGCAATGAGTTTGAGCAACCACTCAACAAACTATGCAATTGCTGAAATGGAAGGACTACGGTTAGAAGTTGCAGACATCAAACGTAGAGAGATTGGAAATGAGCGATATGTATCTGGCGTTTTTGCGGCAGTATCAATTGCCTTTTTTGAGAGCTTTTTTCTAGAACTAACTACATTTATTTTGACGATTTTTTCCTTCGGATTTGCATTTTTTGGATTCTGGCGCTTTCGTGAATATCAACGAAATAACTTTGAAGTTGACTGCTATCTGCGCGAATTAGAGTTTTCGCTGAGGAATGAAGGGGGTTGGGCGACCTTCTTTTTCAAAATTCGATCACCGATTTCTCATTTTCATTCTCGACCTGCCTTTTGGAAAATTCTGCTCATCCTGTCTGGCACACTCTGCTTTTTGGCTTTACTGGATCTCCTTGGAAAGGATCTTTCTTGGATTGTAAAAAAGGAACCTTTGATCCAAAGGTTGCTCGGATATTGATCCGTGATCCGGACGAGTTTTCACTAGAGCGTTCTTTGCATATTTGAGTATATTTGGCGGCCTACTTTTAAATCCACCCATGCTACTTCTTCCGCATCGCAAACAACTGTTTCACCTCTTCATCTTCTCAGATGCTTTCATCGGTGTGGTGAAAATCAACCCACGTAAACGCAGTCATTTTCCACCACACACCCAGCGTCTCACTCACTCAAGAACAAAGGTCACTTTCAAAGCCACCCGGTACTCCACGATCTTGCCGTCTTTGATGATGACCTTTTGGTCCTGCACCCAAGCGCCTTCGACGTTCTTCAACGTCTCGCTGGCGCGCTTTACGCCGACTTCGACCGCATCTTCAAAACTTTTCTTAGAACCCGCACTAACTTCGGTAACGCGTGCAACTGACATGTGATGTCTCCTCCTGATGTCATCACGGTCAGGCTAAGTGCCGCGCGGCACACGTTTCAGGGGAAATCCTTTTGGGTTTTGTCACAAGGCGACTCTACTTCCTCCGCATCGCAAACAATCGCTTCCCCTCTTCATCCTCCCAGATGTCTTCATTGCTGATCACGTCCATGATTTTCATCTGCAGCCAGTATTGCAAGATCCGGTTGATCCGTTTTTGGTATCCACGCCCCATCGCCTTGAACCCGCGCGACAGACATACCGCGTTCAAAATTGATACCGAATCCATTGGGTCCTTATTTGGAAGTGTCCTTTGACATATGCGGCGTTTTTGACGTTCTTGTGCAAAAGAAATGTCACCATTGGCTGTCGCGCTGGCATGATCTGCAATAAAAACTTTAACTGAACGTCTTTTGCAGGCGGAAATAGACGGCGTCTTCAATTTATTGTGATTGCAGATTTGCAGGCAATATCAGTCGAATCTTCGGCGGCTTGATCACTCGATTGTATAACTTTGAGTGGTGCAATCAGGGTAAAATACACGTGTTCCGATAATGCTTAAGGATTACCACCAAGCCAGGGTTGTATTTGAACAATGTGGCGTTTCGCCATGACTGTTTTGCATTCAGAAACAATGTTCAAGCGCTAATGGAAACCGCGTCATATCTGAAGAAAACGCTGATTTTCTCCCCTCTACATCCGTTAACAAAGAATTAATTTTGCTTGACCGAGCAACGGCAAATAGGGCAGAAGTTTGACCAAGACAGATGTTTTGTGTGTGAAGAGTAGTGTCTCATCGATGGGGGTCGGTGGACGATAATGAGGGAATTTATTGTGGATGTCAGAGTGACATTTATCAATAAAAACAGCTGTTAAGCGCTCCTGATAAACTCTCCACCCCAAAACGTGATGAAATTTGTCGTGTGCCACGAATCGGTGGCGCAGTGGCGTTATGTAATTGTGGCCTCTTTGTGGAAGGGGGGCTGAGTTTAAAGAAGAGAGAAGACCATGACCAAAGAGCGTATTACATTCGAAGCTGAAGACATGAACAGCACCTATTCTGTTGAAACAGTGCATGGGTCTCAGGCGTCCGGCGGCAAGCTGGTGAAATTAAAAGACTTGGGCGGCAGTGGCGATATCTGGGACAATTTCACAGGTCCCACAGGCACGTATGATCTGACAATTTATGTCCAGGACGAAAACGATGGCCAATCTAATTTGAAGTTGCGCGTCGGCGGCGAAGTGATCGAGATGGTCACGCTGGACGCTGACAATAACGGTGGCGGTTCTAATCATGGTGGCTTCCGGGCAATTACCTTCAAGGACATCCAGATCGAGCATGGGCAAGATTTCGGGTTCTGGATTGATGGCGATGCTGGTGAGTTCGTTCGTGTCGATAAGCTAGAGTTCCAATCTTCCAACGATGCGCCTGTCATCACAAATGCGCCACGCGACATCCACATTGATGAAAATTCCCGCGTTGTGTTCGACTTTGACGCAACCGACGTGAACGGTGACACAGTTCAGTACCAGATTTCCGGGCGTGACGCGGACAGCTTCTATATCAACCCGAACACGGGCGTTCTGATCTTTTCTGGTGACAAGCCGGACTTCGAAAACCCCTCGGATGTGGGTGGCAACAATGTTTTCGACATTACTGTCACAGCAATTGACGAGCATGGCGCGACCACCAGCAAGAATGTCTGGATCAAGCTGAAAGACGTGGATGAAGCGCCAGAAATCATTGATGCGCCGCGCAACATCAACATCAACGAAAACCTCATGGAAGTTTTCGATTTCAATGCGGTTGATCCCGAAGGCGGAAATATCACATTCTCGATCTCGGGCCGTGACGCAGCAGCGTTCACTATTGATCCTGACAATGGCCAATTGCGGTTCATCGAAACGCCTGATTTCGAAAACCCTTCTGATCTTGGCGGCAACAATGTCTATGACGTAACCGTTACTGCAACCGATTCCGGCGGTAACAGCACCAGCAAGAACATCTGGGTAACTGTCGATGACGTCGCCAATGACCCTGATGCAGACAAAATCTGCACCATCACCTTCGACGATTTGATGGCGGGTGATGTGGTCGCCGATCAATTCGCTGATCAGGGCCTGTGGATCTATGCGGGCCGCGATGGTGAGACCTTCTGGGACGGCAACAATGACGCCATGATCTTCGACACCGATAACCCGACGGGCGGTGACGATGACCTGGGCTTCAACTTCCGCGGCAACGCACTGATCGT
>CALHHQ010000213.1 GCA_938030645.1 uncultured Rhizobiaceae group bacterium | reverse complement strand
GCGAACATGCAAAATGACAGACTGCCCGATCCAATTTTGGTATGTTCCCAAAGAATACTTGGCCAGTTGTTGAAGCAACAAGAACACAACAAAGAGGCTCGCCAACATGTAGAGCAGCTCTAGATTTTGGTCTTCCAATGCCTCGTTCACAATGCGCCTTTGCAGTTCAATGGGCGCAACTGAAAGAACGGCGACGGTGATAGCTATCAGAGATACGACCACTTGTTTTTTGAAACTGCATTTGAGCATGAAGCTCAAGATGTTTTTAGGCCAATCATCAGGCGCAAGATTGGAAATCCAGAACGGTGTGCGGAACGGATATTTCAAGCAACCACACCTTGTTCCAAAAATCGCATCAGACAGCTTTCATCACTCGACAGGCCTTTGCGATTTCGTTTAGCCAATGCGAGATCCCGCAACCGACCGTCTTCGAAAGCGGAAATAATACTCGGGTGAATATAACTAGATTTGGCAACTGCTGGCGTGTTTCGAAGAATTTCACTGACCTGCTTTGTCGTGTGCGTCACCGGATTGGACTTGTCGGCAACGGTGTCTGAAATCAACAACCCGAGAGCTTTTGCAGATGCTGCGAACGTTCGAAAATCTTTGGCCGACACTGATTGTTTCCCCGCCGTGGTGAGATACTGGTTGATTTCACACGCGCGCAGATTTCGCCTGCCCCCATTTCCATTCGGGATTGAAAACAATCTGTTGGTGCCACGCTTTTTCAAAGCTCGTAAATTGTGACGCAATCTGCGATCCCGTAGAGCGATCTTCATATCCTTGCCAGATTTTCCAGTGTACTGAAGCGTCAATTTCTGTTTGCCAGCTTTTACGTTTTTTGTGGCAAGTGTGGATGCGCCACGTGTACCGGCCGAACGATACTGCTCACTGCCCACACGCAACAAGTGCTCGTCGATCAGTTTTACCGCCGTAGCCAGAACCGCACGTTTTCGACGCAGTGGCAACTGAATGTCCTCTGCAACTTGTTGCCTGATCAGAGGTAAAGCTTTTCCAAAAGTGAGTAGTCTTCGCGCCTTTACGCCATCACGAACATCTACCCAGCGCGGATGATAAATGTATTGGGCGCGGCCCTTATCATCAATGCCAACCGCCTGAATATGCTGTCGTTGATCGGGCGCGATGCGTACATCTTCCCAGGCAGGCGGTATGACCAATTCTTCAATGCGTTTTAAATCACTCTTAGCGACATTTTTTCCCGCATCAGCAAATCTGAATTTTGTTTGCGATATTCGTTCACGAACAATCTTGAGATCTTCTACTGGTGTAATGAGCAAGCCCATTTTTTCGGCAATTACTTTGTGTTCCATTATCTAAAGATCCAAACTCCGCACCACATTTACGATAGGCGACAAAGGCTAGGCCGATGTCTTTCTGGTCTTTTTGCGCTTGGTTTTCGAAGCGCTCTGAGTGTCACCAACTGGCCAACCTTCGCGCTGTTTGCCGCGCACGCCATCCACATCCTCCGTTTGGTCGTGGAACAGGTGAACCTGTGTCTCATACGGCATATCGATCCCAGCATCATCCAGCGCCATTTTTGCACTGGTCATGACTTTGGACAAAGTGTGCACCACATCTGTGCGTTTAGAATCTGTCCACCAACGCGGACGCAGCACCACTGCAAAGTCACCCAAAGAGGAAACAATCACCTCAGGCTTGGGATCCGATAGCACACCATCAACCTCTTGCACTGCATTGAGAATGACTCGTTTTGCCTCTTCGATGTCATCGCCATAACCGATGCCAATATCGTATTGGCTGCGACGTTGGTCGAATGCTGTGTTGACCAACACGTTGTTGGTGTAAACTTGGCTATTGGGAATGAGGACCTGACGACCATCGTATGTTTTGATCACAGTTGCTCGCGTTTCAATGCGCTCTACTGTGCCTTCGTAACCTTGAGCGATGATTTGATCACCAACTTCGAAAGGTTGTCGGAAGAGTAGAAGCATCCCAGCCAGCCAGTTTTGCAAAATATCCTTAAAGGCGAAACCGATTGCAACCGAACCGACGCCTAGACCTGCAACCAGATCGCCCGGTTTTAGTGTGGGAACCACGACTGTGGCCGCGAGCAAAAAGCCAAGGCCCAAAACTATATAGCGCAGAAATGCGCCAAACACTTCGCCCAGATTGTCGCGACCGTTCCCAATCGCCCAGCTTTTGAACCCGCGCTTTACAAAGTAGGCAATCAGTCAAAATATGGCGATGATGATGAGAGCAGTCACGATGTTGGGCAGCAATTTGATCACACCATCAACCCATGCATCAATGCGCTCGAATATCGATGAAACGTTCACGTCTATCTCGCCTTGAACATCTTGGTTCTGGGCAGCTTCTTGTGCAAAAGCGGGGGTCATACAATCTCCTGTTATTGCGAACCAAACGTCGCTTTAAAGAGAAAGTTCCAATTTATCTGATGCGTTGTGCCAATTAGTTTGCGAATTTTACAGCAGTCACCGTCAAACGAGCCAAAGCACAACTCCGGTTGAAATCGAGCAAATAATCAAAATGGCCGCAACAGTGAAAAAATGATTTTTGGAAACAGGCTCCACACCATGTGCATCTAGACGAGAAATCGTCTTGTACGCGTTGCGCCAAGCAGCCCAAAATATCAGTAATGACACCGCGACAAATATCGAAGCGACTGCTTTTGCCACCCACGTGGGTTCGGTGACACCAAATACAGCATGCAACCCGATTGCAATTGCCAAGCTTGCCATGCCCGTCCGCATCCAGCCCGCGAAGGTCCGTTTGTTTGCAAGAACAGTTCGATCTTCAGCCCAGTTTGTCTTGTCTTGCGCCAAGTCCGAGCTGTCAGTTGAAGAACTAGCCATAGCAATATGACCCCTATGCGTACCAAGTCATCAGCGATGCCTTGAAACGGTCGGCATCGCAACAGCATAATCAAATATCCGAACTATGCGACCGTCTGCCTTTAGAAATCTTGCGAAACTGCGGTTCGGTGAACAGGTCGTATGGCTGACAATTGATCGGGATGCAGAATTTCAGTTGTGATCGCAGCCTTTGTAAAATCATGGTCTAAACTGTTGGCGTCAGGAAAAGCGATTGTCTGTATGCCTGCCCCTGAAGCAGATGCAACGCCTGTCGTCGTATCTTCAATCGCAACGACAGACTCCGCTTGGGTGCCTAAAGCGTTCAACGCTTCGATATAAATGTCTGGCGCTGGCTTGCTGTTCTCAACAAAGTCTCTGCGACCAATA
>CALHHQ010000212.1 GCA_938030645.1 uncultured Rhizobiaceae group bacterium | reverse complement strand
GCCACCGCCCATCATGTCGCCAAAAATATCTTCGAAAATATCGCTCATAGAGCCGCCGCCGAAGCCGCCTCCACCACCGCCTGCGCCGCCATTTTCAAAGGCAGCATGACCGAAGCGATCATATGCTGCGCGTTTTTGCGGGTCCTTTAGAGCCTCGTAAGCCTCGCCAACTTCTTTAAACTTGGCTTCAGCTTCGGCATCATCAGGATTGCGGTCAGGATGATACTTCATGGCTTTTTTGCGGAAAGCGCTTTTCAGCTCTTTCTCATCAGCATCACGAGAACACCCAAGCGTGTCGTAGTAATCAGCTTTACTCATACCCCAGCCTTCCGCGGCTCAACATCCGCGTTAAATTCAAGAACCGCATTAATCCCAGCGCGTTCTTTCAACGTGTAACCATAGTCCAGCATCTGCGCGACAATTGGACTGTCTGAACGATGTCCAACTTCCACAATGAGAAGCCGCGGCCAAAGAGACTTTGGCGCTTGCTCGACCATCGCTTTCAGTGCCGCTTTGTCACGACCCTCAATGTCAATCTTCATCGCATCGACGTGGTCCACACCCGCACGGACAAAAAGTTCTGCCAGCGTTTCGAGCCTGATCGATTCACCTAACCCGGATTCGGCCACTGCAATTGTGCCTCGATTTACACCAGGTTCGGTCAGCACACCTGTTCCCGCTTTTTCTGCAATACCAATTGGCTCAACTTGCGTCTCGCAATTGCTGGCAGACAGATTGAAATTCAAGCGCCGGCGATTTTCTGAGTCTGGCTCAACAGCAACAATGCGAATTTGTTGGGCATGTTTCTTTGCACTTGCGTTCACAAACAAGCTGTAAAACCCGACATTGGCGCCCACGTCAAAAAAGACATAATCGCGATCTTGATCAGCCTGCGCGATGTCTTGGTCTAAACAAAATCGTTCTTGGCTGTCCCAAATTTGAACCCCTGCAAAGGCTCGTTTTTCGCAGCGATTTGAGGCTGGGAAAACGCGTGCATGAACGTCTTCGGCAACGACAACATCAATAGGACCCTGCATTCCAACTTTGTGGCCCATCAAACTCAACTTGCGCAAAATGGAAATGCGCCACATTCCCAAACGGCTATTTGGCGCGTTTGAGGCAAGTTGCCGCAAACTCTCGCGCCAACCGCTCAGGCTGTATGTTCCAAATGGAGGGACCGTGTCGTTCATGGCACTTTTCGTTTTTGCGTTGTTTCCAGCGCGTGTGTTCACAAAAAAGCTCTAGATGTGAAAAACCCCACGCGCCGTTTTTCAGCGTGTGGGGATATCTCATTCAATCACCTATGTTTCCTTAGGCAGATTTTTTCTCATCATCATCTTCGTTGATTTCCTCGAAATCAGCATCGACAACATTCTCATCAGCAGCAGCGTGCATTTCAGCGTCAGCAGCAGCGGCAGCTTCTTCTTCAGACTGTTGTGCTTCGTAAATGGCCTGACCCATTTTCATGCTGGCTTCAGCAAGTGCTTGGGACTTGGCATTGATTTCTTCTGCATCGTCGCCTTCTAGAACAGTTTTCAAATCTGCCATGGCAGTTTCAATTGCTGTTTTATCTTCGTCGCTGACTTTATCGGCATGCTCTTCCAAAGACTTCTCTGTGGAATGAAGCAGTGTTTCTGCCTGGTTTTTCGCTTCAACGGCTTCACGACGAGCCTTATCGCCTTCAGCATTTGCTTCAGCGTCTTTGACCATTTGTTCGATATCCTCATCGGACAAACCGCCCGAAGCCTGAATACGAATTTCGTGAGATTTGCCAGTGCCTTTGTCTTTGGCAGACACATTTACAATGCCGTTGGCATCAATATCAAATGTCACCTCGACTTGCGGCACACCACGCGGTGCTGGCGGAATACCAACCAGATCGAACTGACCTAAAGACTTGTTGTCAGCAGCCATTTCACGTTCACCCTGTGACACACGAATGGTCACTGCGTTTTGATTGTCTTCAGCCGTTGAGAAAGTTTGTGACTTCTTCGTCGGGATTGTTGTGTTGCGGTCAATCAAACGCGTGAACACACCACCGAGCGTTTCGATTCCAAGTGACAATGGAGTCACGTCGAGCAGAAGAACGTCGGTTACATCACCTTGCAATACACCGGCTTGAATAGCTGCGCCCATAGCCACAACTTCGTCGGGGTTCACACCTTTATGTGGCTCTTTTCCGAAGAATTTCTGAACAGTTTCCTGAACTGCTGGCATGCGTGTCATACCACCAACCAAAATCACTTCATCGATTTCACCAGTAGACAGACCTGCATCTTTCAATGCTTCTTGCATTGGCTTAACCGTGCGCTTCACCAGATCAGCAACCAAGCTTTCGAATTTCGCTCGTGTCAATTTCATAGTCAGGTGTTTTGGACCAGATGCGTCAGCGGTGATGAACGGCAAGTTCACCTCAGTTTGAGCTGAAGACGACAACTCGATCTTCGCCTTTTCCGCAGCTTCTTTCAAACGTTGCAAAGCAAGTTTATCGGTCTTCAAATCGACGCCTTGGTCTTTCTTGAACTCAGCAGCCAAATACTCGACAAGCGTCATGTCAAAGTCTTCACCACCAAGGAATGTATCACCGTTTGTGGATTTCACCTCAAACACGCCATCGCCGATTTCCAAGATGGACACATCGAATGTACCGCCACCAAGGTCATAAACAGCGATAGTTTTGCCATCGTTCTTTTCCATACCGTAGGAAAGGGCTGCAGCAGTTGGTTCGTTGATGATGCGCAGAACTTCAAGACCGGCAATCTTGCCTGCATCTTTTGTGGCCTGACGCTGAGCATCGTTGAAGTAAGCCGGAACAGTGATAACAGCTTGTTCCACTTTTTCGCCAAGATAAGCCTCGGCGGTTTCCTTCATCTTCTGAAGGATCATCGCTGAAATCTGTGATGGGGAATAGCTGTCGCCATTGGCTTCAACCCAAGCATCACCGTTGTCGCCTTTGACAATGTTGTATGGAACGAGTTTTTGATCTTTTTTCACTTCTGGGGCGTCAAAACGACGACCAATCAAACGTTTTACCGCGAATAGAGTGTTTTCCGGGTTGGTGACCGCCTGACGTTTTGCAGGTTGTCCAACAAGACGTTCTTTTTCTTCGGTAAACGCCACCATGGAAGGTGTTGTACGTGCACCCTCTGCGTTCTCGATAACTTTGGCATTTTTGCCATCCATCACCGCAACACATGAGTTGGTGGTGCCCAAATCAATACCAATTACTTTAGCCATTTTATTCTCTCCTTGCAGCGTTCTGCCAGAACCCTCTAATCCGCATCGGACGCCATTTCTGGCAGGCATTCCGGTGGCAGAACCTATTGGATATTTTTACACAATGCTATGCTCACGTGGCCGTGAGCCTTAGCGTTGGCTGCTATATAAGAAGGCATGATTGGGCCTGCAAGTGATTTGAGAAATTGAATTTGCAGGAAACTGCGCCAAATTGGCATTTTTTGGTGCAAATCGCCTTAAACAAAGGAGTTTTGAATGCTCACTCTTCCTGATGGTGTCTCGCACTGGCCCGGATTTTTCGACGAATCCTCTCAAAAAACGCTATTAGACCAAATACGAGAGACCACACGGCAAGCACCGCTGTTTGTTCCGAAAATGCCACGCACAGGCAAACCCATGTCAGTTCGTATGACAAATATGGGACCTTTGGGGTGGGTGACTGACCAACAGAACGGCTATCGCTACCAAGAAATGCATCCTGAAACTGGCGTTCATTGGCCAGATATGCCGCAAATTCTACTTGATCTTTGGCATGAAAAATCAGGATACCAGCATCCACCGGAAGCTTGCCTTGTCAATTACTACGCGGACGATGCCAAGATGGGAATGCACCAAGATCGTGATGAAGTTGATTTCGACGCGCCAGTTCTTTCCGTTTCGCTCGGAAATGCTTGTCTGTTTCGTGTTGGAGGGGACAAACGCGGCGGTAAAACCACTTCTTTTCGATTGGAAAGTGGGGATGTGATGATGTTGAGTGGCCCAGCACGATTGGCTTTTCACGGGGTGGACAAACTCTATCCCGAAACCAACGATCT
>CALHHQ010000211.1 GCA_938030645.1 uncultured Rhizobiaceae group bacterium | reverse complement strand
AATTGGCCGACATTGGTGCCATTGATGAAAATCTCACCGCTGGTCGGTTCAATTAGGCGGTTCACATGACGAACAAGCGTGGATTTTCCCGAGCCTGATAGGCCCATGATGCAGAACACCTCCCCCTCGTTCACCTCGATGGAAACATCGCGCACACCGACCACGGCTCCAAACTGTTCCAACACCTCTGCCTTGGACAGTCCGTCTTTCTCAACTGCCTTCATAGCTTCATCAGCTCGGTCGCCAAAAATCTTCCAGACGTTCTTACAGACAACGACGGGGTCTTTTACTGCTTCACTCATGCTCTTGGTTTTTCCCTTTTAGCATCGATGAACGGAACGGATGTGACAACACATGCTAGTCGCTTCATGTGTCCATCGAGGCACCCCACTTCCAATGCTGAGCCTTCTTCGGAATTTTCCACAGCTACCCTTGCCATTGCTATCGCGTGTCCCAATTCAGGAGACTGCACTGCTGTTGTGATTATGCCAACCTGTTCACGCCCAATATACACGGGAGATCCGTGGGTCGGAGCTTCATTGCTGTTGAATGATAATCCCACAAGTTTGCGACGTATCGATCGTGCGTTGCGTTTCAAAGCGTCATAGCCGAGGAAACCCTCTTTCTTAAAATCAATAGCGAAACCAAGTCCTGCTTCTATTGCATCAACATCGGGGGCAAACTCTGCGCCACTTACCATGAGGCCAGCTTCTGTTCGAAGCATAGCGAGGGCATGACCGCCCATAGGCGCCAAGCCATGGGGTTTGCCTGCATCCATTAATCCGTCCCAAATGACTTCGGCATCGTTTGCATCGCAGAAAATTTCATACCCCAATTCGCCCGTAAAACCGCTTCGCGTGAGCATGAATGGAGCGCCTTCACGGTCATGCAACCGGGCATGAGTGAAACCAAACCATTTCACATTTTCAAGCGTTGGCCGATTGGGCTGAATGAAAATGATATCGTTTAAAATGTCCCGCGATTTGGGGCCTTGAAGTGCCATACTCGCCATTTGCTCTGACAAGGATTTCACCCACACACGAAGCCCAAGTTCCTCAGCTTGTTCCCGCAAATGGAGTGCTGAGTTTTCACTGCCGCAGCACCAACGAAAAACGCATGGTTCAAGACGAAAGAGCGTTCCATCATCAATCACTGAACCTCTCTCATCACACATCAAAGCATAAAGACCGCGATGTTCAGAAAGTTTGGCGATGTTGCGGGTCATGCAATGCTGCAAAAGTGCTTCTGCATCAGGCCCCATAATGTCAAATTTTCGCAATGATGACATATCTTGCAAGGTCGCATTGTTCCTGCAGGCCCAATATTCTTCTACCGCGCCTGTTGAGTCATATTGGGTTGGCATCCACATATCCTGTGCCACGGAGAAGTTTTTTGTGAGCTTGGAAGTTCGCGAATGCAATGCCGACTTTCTTGTAAGTCGTTGCGCTTCTTCTGGTTGGTTTCGAAAACTGACCGCATGATGAATGCCGGTGTCTTCTTCATAGATGCGCACATGAATATCCGTGGGATTCCAACCGTTGATTGGGTCCACATCATCAGGGCAAGCTGTTGAGACGCACACAAGATCAGTGAGCGCTTCCATAATTACGTAGTCACCGGCACGCGACCATGCTTCATCTGCACCCATTAGACTGGTGTGCGGGTCCATCCATGAGTTGAAAAAGAAATTTATGGCTGGCCACGCAGCTCGTTTTTCAATTCCATAGGGCCGATAGGCATTGCTGATGTTGTCGGAGCAATTGATGTGGCCTGGAAACCCGCGGTCTTCATAGCCGCGTGCTGTGCATGCAAGAGCAAACGTATCGTGTCGCCCCACTGTATCTTGCCGAACAGATAGTAACGGCACGATGTCTTGATCAAAAAACTTGTCATGCAAACCAGGTAAAGGATAGGCGCCGCGCGCCATGGTTCTGGATACCGTGGAGTCGATATAGCGCTCTATACCTGCATCCAATGCGTCCGTTCTCATGGCCATAAAATCTGAACACTGCTGTCCTTGGACATCCAGAATCTGAATGAACTGGCCCTTTTTGACTTCATAAGCGTGAGCAGTCGCTCGTGGAACTCTCCACTCGTCACGCACTTTGCCCAATGGATCAGGCAGGAGATGATCTTGAGCCGTTTGAGAGACCGGTTGATGTTCAATTTCAAAACGGCTTCCACCGCCAGCCGTCAAATAGTTGACCGACAAAGGTGCAACCAAAACAACCTGACAAGGCTTGCTAATCTTTAGAGTGAAAACCTCACCTGCATCGGTTTCAGCATCGAATATGTCGTACCCGCGACAGATCGATAGATAGGTACCGCGACTTTGAAGGATTTGCTCCAGACGTCGCTTGTCGAAATGCAAGTCGGTTGGATTTCGAGTGGCTCGTTCGGGTTGAGACAATGATGAACCACTGCACACAGCTTCATCATCAGACAAGCTGGACAACCAAAGCGAAGCACCGCCATCCACATTATGGACATTTATCAAGTCGCCAGTGCGAGCCTGAAACATTGTCATCTCGCCTGCCGGCAGCATGAACTTGCGCACGTTTCTCTCATTCAACCCCCGATACCGAGCTGAAGGGGCAGCAAGATTGCCTGATGGCAAAAACACGAAATGGTCTCCCAACGATAGTGCGACGTTATTGTAACCGGTTACATTTAAGGCCTTGTCAGCGCTCCGCGTCAACCCTACCAATGGAAAAGATGACAACTGGAAACATGCAATGAGCGAAAGACGCGGAACAATTCGGGACGTGGCGCGGGACACGGGTCTATCCGTTGCAACGATTTCACGAGTGATGAATGGTGCGGAGAACGTTTCGCGAAAAACAAAAGAGATTGTGCTGGAAGCATCACAACGATTACACTACCTGCCAAATCCTGCTGCCAGAGCGCTGACCACAAAGCGTTCCCGAACGATTGCGGCGATTGTGCCCACATTGGAACATTCAATTTTTGCTCGCTTTTTGTCAGCCATTGAAAAGGAACTGACCCGCTTAGATTATTCTCTCGTGGTTGCTGTCAGCAATTCGAGTGAAGACGAATTGGCTGCTGCCCTAAAATTGTTGGGCATGGGTGCTGAAGGCTTCATTCTTTCGGGCCTTGCCCATGCGCCCAATTTGCTGGACTTGTTGCAAATGAGATCTGTTCCTTATGTTTTGACCAGTTGTTGGTCGAACAGTTCGGATCAAAACATGATTGGCTACGACAACGCTGATTTGGCCAAGAAAGCGATTGCCTATCTCTATGGATTGGGCCACCGGGACATCGGAATTCTGCATGGCCCATTGTGTAACAACGATCGCACACAAGCTCGATTGCAGGGCGCATTTGAATTCAGTGGCCACAAACTTCAGTTGAATCCGGTCGAAAATGAACTGTCAGTCGCTGGCGGTTTGCAAGCCGCCTCTTCATTGCTTTCCAGGAACCAAAACGTAACTGCCATCTTGTGTTTCTCCGACGTTCTCGCACTCGGCGCTACTTTTCATTTCCAGAAAGAGGGTATTTTGGTTCCGCAGGATATTTCTCTCATGGGATTTGACAATCTGGACTGGTCAACCTGCACCACCCCGCCATTGACGACAATCGACTTGCCCGTGGTCGAAATGGGCAGGTTGGCCAGTGAGCGCTTGATCAGAAAACTGGATCATGGCGACATCATAAAATCCGCCAAACTAGACGCGAAGATTGTGGTGCGAGAATCGACACAAATGAGCACATTTTATAGGGCTGATGATGAAGCATGAGCACAGCGTTCTCAAAACTCATGAAGGAGGGTGCAAGCTGTGCATGACAATGAAGACGAGCGCTGGTTGGAAGGTGTCAAACAGCTTTGGACTACCTATTGTCCAAATAAACATTTCAAACCAAGCGATGTAGAAGTGCAGCGCTGCCAATAATGCAGCAAGAACCAATGCTACTTTCTTCATAGTCCGTTCCCGGCATTTTCAAACGCATTGATAGAGCCCAGAACACTGGCTTGGGCGTTTGAGTTTGTCTGCCGACTTTTGCAATCACCCGCTTTGTCCGATATCAAATGTTTCGCCAAATAAGGACCAGTGTTGCCAGGTGAAAAATGGCTATTAGCAAATTGCTTGTCACAATCGGGTTTGCCATCGTTCCGACGGTAATCGGAGTTGTGAATTTGTATGTAACTTGAACGATCAACAAAGCCGCAACTATTTTGGGATCTCGAAAAACCAACAAAAGCGCTGATATGGCACCAATGGATAGATAGATAGACAGCAGAATACTTCGTGCGGCAGAAGCCTCTCCATAACTATCTGTGACCCAGCTTGCATCACCGATAATCCCCCAACAGACTGGTACCAAAACAACAATGTTCAAAAGCAAGGAAAGCGAGACCATCAAATACATTTAGTTACCCGTACAGCATCAAATTGATCCGTCTTCTATAACATGTGATCTTGGTTTGCCTTTCAAGGTAATAGTTTGCAATTTATATTACCGCTGTTTTCAATGACCGCATAAGAGAAATCAATCAACTCATTTTAGCGCGATGGAGCGCGCAAACCTTGTTGCCGTATGGGTCGCGAAGGTATGCAAGATATAGCTCACCTTTAGCACCTTCTCGAACGCCCGGAGGGTCTTCACAAGTTGTACCGCCATTTGCCAGTCCTGCTGCATGCCATCTGTCCGCCGATTCCGGATCAGAAGCTAAAAAACCGATCGTGCTGCCGTTACCATTGCATGCTGCTTCTCCGTCGATTGGTTTGCTAATTGAGAAGACGCCCGTCTTTGTGAAATAGAAACACCGCCCTTTAGGATCGATTATTCCAGGTTCATGCCCCAATTCTCCAAGTATCGCATCATAGAAAATCTTGGATTTCACGACGTCGTCCGCACCTACCATGATATGGCTAAACACAGCAATTCTCCATTCTAAAAACTAAAACAGGTTTTCAACAGTCAGGCTAAGACTTATAGCAGTCCAATACAATTAGCTCATTGAGTAGCTCGGAATCGGGTCCAGCGTGAATAGCCGCTTTGGTGAAATTGATAGAAGATTCTGAACACTGAGCGAATGGCCGGAATGGGCCGAATTGCACCAATGGGTCGAGCTTTTGTCCATCAATTTAAATTTGTTTGTCGCTCACTGAGCGCATTACCGAGGGTGGTAAACGACAGGTTGCGCGCGCGACTAACCACATGATTGGATCTTTCACAGTACGACTTCTAGTTCAATTTCAAAGATTTAAGGTAGGCTTCCTTTTTCTTCATTCCACCCTTTTAGAGGTGCGAAAGAACT
>CALHHQ010000210.1 GCA_938030645.1 uncultured Rhizobiaceae group bacterium | reverse complement strand
TGCGATTGCCAAACAGCATACAAAGCGGCGCCGACAAAAGCGGAATAACAATCGCCAGCAGTGGGCTATGTTGGTAGAAAAACGAAAGCATCTAACGTGTTTCCGCATTCATCAGTTTGAACTTTTCCATTTCAGCGACTTCAGCTGAATACATGTCGTGGTCGATGTCTAGAACTTCGTCTTCTTCGATTGTGCCATAGGTTTCATTGATGCGAACAATCAACGCCAAACCCAATGAAGTGGTGGCAATGCCAACAACAATCGCAGTGAGGATCAAAACATGGGGCAGGGGATTGGAGTAAGCTTGGTCAGGATTGTCGACCAAAATCGGAGCTGTGCCGCCTGCCACTTTGCCCATGGAAATATAGAGCATGAAAACAGCAACCTGAAACAAGTTGAGACCGACAATTTTTTTAAGCAGGTTGCCGCGCGCAACAACGATATAGAGGCCCGTCATCATGAGAATGACAAACAACCAGTAGTTCATATGGCCCAGAGCAAATTCGGTATTGAAAAGACTGTCCATATTCACCAGTCCTTGTCATCAAGTTGCGGTGGGCGACCGGCAAAGGCGTAGTAGATAGACAGCATGACTGCGAAAACGGTGATTCCCACACCGAGCTCGATGGCAATAATGCCCCAATGCTGACCTTGGTAGGCAACGTCTGCGAGCACGTTATAGTCGAGGAAATTCCCACCTAGAAAAAGCGTCAAAACCCCTGTTCCAGCATAAAGCAGCAAGCCCAAAGCCACGAGTTGATGAACCACCCAGTCCGGAACCAATTTGCGCAGTTGGCGCAAAGAGAAGACCAAACCAAACAGAATGAAGGCAACAGCAAATATGACACCTGCTTGAAAGCCGCCGCCAGGTCCAAAGTCGCCGTGAAACTGAACATAGAGCGCGTAGAGCAAAATCGGACCAACCAGCATTTTCGTCACGACACGCAAAATCAGATGATGTTCCATTAGTTGGATTCCCTTCTGCGTTTGCGTCGTTTGCCTAGGCCGCCGAGCAGTAAGATGACACCCAATCCAGCGGTGAAAACAACCGTGACTTCACCAAGCGTGTCGTATCCGCGATAACTCGCGAGAACGCCAGTTACAAAGTTGGGAACTTTTATCTCTTTTGGAGTTCGCTCAATATAGCTTGGCCCCACATGGGTTTGAACAGGCGCATTCTTATCCCCAAAATTGGGCATGTCGAGCGTCCCGTAGATCAAGACCATGCCCGTTAGCGAAACAACAGCAAGTGGTACCAATGAGTAGCGGGGGGGAACTTTTTCGTTTCGCGCGGTGAGGGCGATTGTCCCCAACATCAACACGGATGATATTCCTGCGCCAACCGCCGCTTCCGTGAAGGCAACATCAACAGCATCCATAACGATGAATAAAAGAGCGGCAAGTAAACTAACCACCCCGGACAACATGACCACAGCGAACAGATTGCGAACCAACGCAATTGCAATTGCGCAGGAAACAAGAGCTAAAAACAGCAGAATGGTAATCGCCAGTTCCATTATGATTTCGACTTTCTAGCCGTCTTCGCAGCGCGCTTCTTCTTTTCCGGTTTTGCAGGCTCAATCGTCGCATCTTCAACTATGTCTTTGGGTCTCGAACCCGAAACAAATGCTGCACTAGCCACTGCGTGAGATGCCGTGGGGCCAGTGATCAACAAGAAACCGACAATCAGCAAGGTTTTGACGGTTATAAGTGTAAAGCCCGTTTGCAGCATCATGCCCGCAAGAATGAGCCCTACACCCGCTGAATCAATGATTGAAGCGGCGTGCAGCCGCGCCCAAAAATCAGGCAATCGCAGCATGCCCAAAGCGCCAACGAACAAGAAAAACCCACCCACTAAAAAGCAAGCCCAAGAAAGCAAATTTATGATGAGTTCCCACGTCATTGTGCAACCTCATCATCTGGTTCCTGCACTTCTGGTTCATCGCCCAAACGGCGGTATCGAAAGAATTTTAGAACAGCGATTGTGCCAACAAAATTTATCAGCGCATAGAGCAGCGCAATGTCGAGAAAATCTGGTCGGCCAAACAACAGACCAACGGCACCAATGAACAAAACGGTACACGTTCCAAACGTGTTGAGCGACAGCACCCGATCATAAAGTGTTGGGCCAGCAAAAAGCCTGATCATGATCATCATCATGCAAATGAAAATAGTGACCGTGACAAAAGCAAACACTAGTTTTCGCCCCGCTGGGTGGCGAAGGCACGAGACCCCATGTCGGCTAAAGCAGCTTGATCAGCCGTTTCATCGATCAATGCGTGAACGATGAAGCAATCAGTTTCTGTTTCAACTGTGACCGTTCCAGGCGTAATCGTGATTGAGTTGGCATAAAGCATTTTCGAAAAATCGGAGCCTTCACCGACTGGAACTCTTATCAGTCGTTGTTGCAGATTGATGTCATTGGCAAGGATGACTTTAGCAATATTCCAATCTGATTTGCCGATCTCGACAACCAACCAAAAAACATACTTGGCAAATTTGAGCGTTTTGACAGCTATCAGAGGCGCCCCAACGTCAAACAATTTCAAATGATGAACAATCCAGGCGCATAACATGCTGGAAATTATGCCGAATATGATGATGAGCATATTGTCGTAAATGCCGGACATCAAAAGCCAAAGGACAAACAACGATATTGAAGTGAGCAACAGTTTGATTTTCTGACCCCTTCTCTGCTGTCTGAATATGAGACATTTTTATAGCGAATGGAGAAGCGATAATCCACATTCGAAATAACCCATTCGCGTTATCAACACTTGATTTTCAATCCAGCACAACCTGAAAAAGCCAGCTGTCGCAATATTCAAAAGATGTTTTGATTGTGGTTTGAATAAACTACGCACTGCAGACTTTTAACTCTGCAAATTATGCTTTATTATTGTTGTCGAGGAATGCATCTGTTTTGGATGCGATGTACTTAAAGCCAGGCAACCAGTCTTTAGTTTTTGTTTGGTGAAGGTTGATGCGACTCAACTTGTACACGCTAGTTTCAACAAGGGGTTCCGCCATGGACAATAACGAAAACGACAATACACTTATGCTAGAAATCACATCTGAAGTGGTTTCTGCATATGTTAGCAATAACCCACTCTCAGCCACCGATTTGCCAAATCTTATTCGCGAAGTTCATTCGACGCTTTCTGCTGTTGCAGGTTCCGGAACCGCCCCTTCCGCCGAACCTCAAAAACCAGCAGTGTCGATTCGTAAGTCGCTTGGCCATGACTACTTGATCTGTTTAGAAGATGGTCAGAAGTTCAAATCGCTCAAGCGCCATCTCAGGTCTCATTACGATCTGTCGCCTGAAGAGTACCGCAAGAAATGGGGGCTGCCTTCAGACTACCCAATGGTTGCACCTGCATATGCGGAACGCCGCTCTGCATTGGCTAAAGAAATGGGCCTCGGTCAAAAGCGCAAACGCGCGAAGTAAACTCCAAAATTTGCTGAATAAAAGGGCGGGCGAGCAATCGACCGCTCTTTTTCGTTAGCGAAACAACAAATTTCGAAAAACTTATCCCCGCGACTCGATAAAGGATTATTTTCCTATTATTGTAAGCGAGGGAGTTCAAACATGACTAAATCCGGATTGACCAATTTGAGGACATTTGTCGAACCGTCCATAGATTGCGAAACAAACCATCAAACCAAAACAGCTGTTGTTGTTCGGTTGCCTGCGAGACGAAAAAACGAGCAAGCCATAGCGCAGACTTATGCTTCAAGCGAAGCTGACCGCAAAAAGAAGCCTGAGCATTATCGTGATGCAGTGTGCAGTCTGTGTGAGCGGGTGGTCTCCATGGCGTTAAATGTACCGCTGGCTGACATACAATCGAAATCACGCTCCAAAGCTGATGTGGCTATGGCGCGCCAAATTGCGATGTATTTGGCACACACGAAGTTCAGTATATTGCTGACTGAAGTCGGTCTCCATTTCCGCAGGGATCGTACAACAGTGTCGTACGCATGCGCTCAAGTTGAAGATAAGCGTGATGAATTCTCATTCGATGTGCTGATTTGCCAGTTGGAGGCGTTATTAGGCGAAGCGTTGGAGGCTATCACCCATTGCAGATTGCTGAATGAGTGTTCGCCTGTTGAACCAGAACAGGTCAATAGAAGCGACAGCTCTCTTGTTGCTCATTTGTCTTTTCTTGAATCAGGAGAGCCGCAATGAGCAAGAACACGATGCTAAAATCAATCAAACTGCTCCAGTTTCTAAAGCCACTGAAAAGTGCAGAAATCAAACCGTTATCGGGTAAAGAAGCAGGAACTGTTTTGCTGATGGCCAAAGATGGCGCCCGGCAACTGACCACCGCGAAAATACTAGATGATCTCCATCAAGCCACATTGATCGACTTGGAACAGCAGGCGTGCCGCATATCCTCCACGGGGAAAAAACACTTGGCACGGGCTGTTGGTACGGGCGATCCAAATGACCCAGGTGGCTTTGGGGCGCAACACCGCAAGCTTCAATCGCAAACTCAAACCATCGACAGTTCGACTCACACCGTGACGGTCAATCTAAATGAATCTCCGTTGGCACGGCTGATGTCTATCAAATCAAAATCTGGCAAGCCGTGGCTTGAGCCAGAGGCATTCAACAGTGCCGAAAGGTTGAGAGCAGACTTTACAAAGGGACAATTCATGCAGCGGGTGACCGCATCTTGGGATCCAACAGCAAGGAGCCAAAGCTCGTCAAAAGGGGCAGGGGGGATGGCTGATATGAGCGATTTGGCCATTGATGCAAGAGCAAGAGTTGAACGTGCTTTGGAAACAGTTGGTCCTGAGCTGTCTGGCGTGCTGATGGACGTTTGTTGTTTTTTGAAAGGTCTGCAGGCGGTAGAGCGTGAACGGAATTGGCCGCCGCGTTCGGCGAAACTTATGTTGCGGGTGGCATTGGGTTTGTTGGCGCGACACTACGGCATTTACTCAGGAAAAGCACCGCAGGCCTAATGTTAGCCACTAAGACAGACTTGCCTGGGCAATTGCTTTTATTCTTTGCACCATAGAACGCAAACCGTTTGCGCGCTGTGGTGTCAAATGCTCTTGCAAGCCCACCGCATTAAAGATTTCCTGTTCATCAGTTTCAAGAATGTCCTGGGCTGTCTTTCCTGAAAATATCGTCAGAGCGATAGCAACCAATCCTCGTACAATATGGGCATCGGACATTCCCTTAAATGACAGAGTATCTCCAGATACCTCATGAACGAGCCAAACCTGAGAGACGCAGCCTTGAACTTTGTTCAGGTCGACCAATTGGTCGTCTTCCAAAGGCACCAGATCTTTGCCCAACTCAATGAGATAGCCGTAACGGTCATCCCATTCTTCCAGGAAACCGAAGTTTTCGACAATTTCGTCAATTGAAGTGCCGGATTTTAAAGGAGATTGCATAGATGGACCTTTGGACGCGTTCGCTTCCTCAATAACCAATGTCGTTTGGGTTTCCAATGGCTAGATGGTCGCAAGGCCATGAATGGTTTCACTCAAATTGGAATGAGTAACTTAACGCTTTGGAAAGAAATGGCTCCGGCCAGTCAGAGTTGCTGACGACAAATTGGAAGCGGTCTTCGGTGTAAAGGTTTTGCTAACCATAAAACTTAAAACGGCCCGTGAACTGAAAATAAAACGACCAGATGGCCATTCATTTCGTCATGTTTAGTTTTCCGTTAAATGCCCTATGACACTATGCCCTCGAGAGTTGCACACGTATTGTGCTTCGAGGATTAGTTTTGCGTTTTATTCCTTATTCCAGTTTTCTGCTCGAGCAGTCGTCCCGTTGGGTGCACAAAAGCATTGAACCCACCAGTGCGAAATTTCGTGATCACACGAATTATCTGACGTCCGCAGTAAGCATAGCTTTTGTGCTTTCTCTTGCCTTGCCTGTGGCCTCTATTCTGTTCAGCAATGTTGTGATCGCAAGCGCATTGTGTGCCTCGCTCATTGCTGTCGCACTCTTAAATGCCTTGTGGGTGTCCAAAACTGGCAAGCTCTCCTCCGCAAAGAAAAGCACTAGCCTGTTTGCATGTGCATTGACGTCTATTGCGATCGTCGCAACAGGCGGGTGGTCTTCACCTTATCTCGTTTTGTGTGCTGCGCTGCCTTTCATGGTCGGTTTCGAAAGCAAACGCGCGTTTCTCGCATTTGGAGTGGCCATTGCTGCAATCATAGGAACTGCAATTTATTTTGGCAGCCATTTGCTTGCTTTTGTTCAATCAATGGAGTTGTCCACGAACACTTCAGTACCGCACGCGGCCATTGCGGCGGCGCTGCTCTTTGGGCTTGCGTTCTTAACTGCTCAAAAGTTCACACAGAACTTGCGGAATGAACAGTCCCGAACACTGAACGCTCAAACTCAGTTGAAGCTGCTGTCTGACAACAATTCTGGCTTGATTGCGAAACATGATGCGTCGGGTGCTACGAGTTTTGTCGGGAGCAATTGTCGAGCAATTACAGGGACTTCAGCTGCGTCTCTTTGCAATTCCGGATATCTGGAAAAAGTTCATCTCCAGGACCGAGTGGTCTTCCTGAAAGCTTTGTCAGAAGCAGCACATACAGGTCATGACCAAGTGTGCGAAATCCGTATGCGCTACAAAGGGCAAGGCCAGCAAATTTGGAAGACACTTGAAGTTGCGTGCCGTCCTCAACGTTCTTCTGCAAGCGGAAAAATGGAAATTGTTTCCATGGCGACCGATGTTTCTGAGCGCAATACCATGCGAGCCGAACTTGCTGCTGCTGAAGATGAGATCGCAAAAGCGACAATCGCTCAGCGTAATTTCTTGGCGACCATCAGCCACGAACTCCGGACGCCCTTGAATGCGATCATCGGTTTCTCAGACATCATGCATAAAGAACTGTTTGGCCGTTTGGAGAGCGAAAAACATCGCGAATATGTGGGGCTTATTCAAAAATCCGGGCATCATTTGCTTCATGTCGTGAACGATATGCTCGATATGACCCGCATCGAAAGCGGCAAGTACGAGTTGAACTTATCGACATTCAGTCTTGTTTCAGTTGCCGATGCAACGCTCGATATGATGCAACCACTTCTTGAAAAGAATGCCACCCGCATCACCTGCGATGTTCCTGCCAATTTACCTGAAATCAAAGCCGATCAAAATGCGTGCCAACAGATTTTGATCAATCTGGTATCAAACGCGATTAAGTTTTCGCCAGACAACGGTTTGGTGAACATAAGTGCACGCCAACACGGTCGCAGCATTCGAATTCAAGTCAAAGACAATGGCATCGGCATTCCTGCTTCGTTCATGTCTTCACTGGGCAAGCCATTTGAACAGGCTGACAAGAACCTAAACCGGAAATTCGAAGGCTCTGGCCTCGGTGTGTCGGTGGTGATGGGCCTTGTCGAACTTCATGGTGGCAAGATCGATTTCACCAGCACTGAGGGCAAGGGAACAACCGTGACCCTAACACTACCAATTCATGCCGCTGTTGCTCGTCCGATGCCCGCAAATTCAGAAGCCGGTTTGGTGCATTTGTCTGCAGCCAGCCGCGTTCGAAAAACAACCTCTTATGACAATTCCGTTGACCACAAAGGAGAAGCCCGTGCACGCGTATCAGCCTGATCGTCTCAACGAAGCCAACACATCAAACAATGTGTTTAAAGAAATACTCCAAACGCATCCGGCGCTTTGCGCAGGTGCTGCCCTGTCTGTTTTCGTGACAGCGGCCGTTTTGACCAATGCGATTTGGTATCAACCCGGGAAGCATCCGGCACCCATGTTCCAAACCCGCAACATTCAAGCGGTGAAGCCACTTGCCGAAACTGCTGAGATTGTCATCAAAACACCTGCAGTGACGACAACTGCTCAGGTCGCTGCAAATGGTGATCCGGAGCTTTTGAAGGAAGTTCAAACAGCTCTTTCTGTTCGTGGATATTACGCCGGCAAGCTGGATGGCGTTTATGGATCGCGTACGAAAAAGGCAATTGATCGTTTCCAAAAAGACCATAGCCTGAAAGCGAATGGTAAAGCGTCAGTTCGTTTGCTGACACAAATTCTGATGTCTGCATCTGTTGCTCCAAAAGAAGTTCCAGTTCCAAAAACACAGGAACTGGTTCAAAAGGTTTCAACAACACAGACGGCTGCAATTACGCCTAAAAAGCCTGAGCAAGGCGCGACGGGTTTGGTTGCGCGCATTCAATCTGGATTGAAGTCTTATGGATATGAAGACCTCAAGGTTGATGGCAAAATGGGTCAGCACACGGCCACTGCCATTCAACGTTTTCAGCTGGATTATGGCATGAAGATCACAGGCGAACCGTCGGATGTGGTTCTCAAGAAGTTGAAAGAAATCGGCGCATACAATCAAGGTTGATTGCGTTGCGTTTGACTTCAGAATTTTGGGTGTCAGCCCTTGTAAGACGCGTCAGCAATGCTGGCGCATTTTGCGTTGTGATGCGAAAGGGGGCGGCAGAAGCTGGAGCAGTGTTCTTGGTGAACAGACGCAGTTCTTTCGACTGCGATTTGTTCAGTCCGGCCCTGCAAATGTCTTATGGTGAAGATCAAACATCGGAAAGACTGTTTGAGGAACGTCTGACCCATGCCACTGAATCTGAGGTGGATGTTCAGCTACAAAAGGAAAGACAATTCGACTCTGATATATGGATTGTCGAGATTGAGGGTTGCGATATCAAAGACTTTGTTGAGCTTCAAAAGACCAACGATTAGGCGCTGCGTCTTTCTTCGCGCACGTTTTCGGCTGAACCGCCTTTTTGATAACGTCCGGTGTCTCTCGGGGTCTTGATTTTCTGCGTATCTGTGAGAACCGTTTCGTGAACAGGTTTCGCCGCTTTCGGCCATTGCGCCACGGCATTTTCACAAGCTGCCATTGTAATCTGGTTGTAGAAATTCATGGATCGCTGAGCATTATGAACGGACAGGCCAATCTGCGGGAAGGTCAGCATCAAAATACGGTTGGATTGCTCTGGGCTCACGTTTTGTGATTTCAATGCAACCGCAAGCGTGTCTCCCGATTTGTCTTCCAAGACTTGAAAGGCAGTGTTGAGGTCCAGATTCATGAATTTGGTCAAAAGCACACCGACAGATTGGCGACTGCCCAAACGGGCCGCGCGTTCTACAGAATCTCCAAAGTTCTGATCGCCTATTTCGACAATCGCATCTTCAGATTGATCTGCTGCCACATCCAGTCTTTTGCCGCGCGCTGCGGCCTGTAACAGCTTATGTGTCGCCGATTTGCTGACTGTTTGTCCTGATGTTTCTTCGTCAGATGCTGTTTCCGTTTTTACTGAAAGTTCCAACTGTCCATGTATCGTGGCAAACAAGGCGTTTGCAGATTTGGCTTCATAGTTGGTTGCGACGCTTTCATTCACTTCCAGTTTTGCATCGAGAGCTTCATCTTGAAGCGAATACAGACGTGAAATGAGTGTACGGCCCAGATCATCGCGCTCCGAGATGACTTCCGCATGTTCGGAACCTTTTGCCTCAACAATCCGCAATAAATCCAACTGTCCCAACGTTGCAGATCGCGCAAGCACAGGTGCCGCAATATCAATCGATTCCATAGCAAAATAGAGCGCTATCGCTCTGGGAGTATGAGGTGTATTGGCGATTGCACGGGCTGCGGCTGTTTTAGTCTGGGAACTGACATCGTCAATGAGTAAATAAAATGCTTCGCTGAACTGGCTCGCTGTCAATGGGTCTTCATTGTTGATGTCACAAAAGCGGTCACAAGCCATCAAAAACAAGTCGTCGCAGCTTTCTGGTGACGATGTGGCGGCCAGAGAATTGGACTGAGTCGATGAAGAAGTTTGATGCGAGTGGTGCATTGTGAATCGCCAACTGAAGGTTTGGCGGTCAGATTGCACCATCAAGTCTTAGCATTCTGTTAACCATAACAAGCTGGGGGCACAATTTAGCTGATGCTGCCGCTTACCTGTTTGAAGTTGAGTGTGGCCGATTCATGGCTTAGCTATCCGCTGCTCTCCTGAGCTTCGAAATCGAATTTTTCGCAGCTGGCATTTGCTAAATAGGCATCAGTGATTGGTTTCCAACTGGCATCTGGACGCAATGCTCGAATGAGAACGAAACCTTGGCCTTGATTGGCTTCAACGATCACACTTTCCTTTAACTCGTCGGGCTGATCTTTGCGCAATCGCGCCAACTGCACGGCGTTCACAACAATCAAGGACAATTGGCCTTCAATCGCCGTACGATCATTGAAACTGTAAGTATTTCGGCCCAATCGATCAAAAATTGCGACAGACCAAAAAGCCAGATTGCCATTTGCTTGAACTTTTAAAGGGGCATCAGTCAGGTCAAACCGACAAGCTGAAACATCAAACGCAGGGTCCAGCAGCGGAATTGCGATTTTGTTGCGACCTGCAGATGAAATGGGCTTGAACTTCCAGAAGTTGTCTTCGGATCCAAGCTTTGCCCAAGCATCTTTGGCGGCATAGGAAGGGATCAACAAAACAACCAATATGTGAATAATGCCGGCCACCAAAAGTGTGACTGATGCCAGATAAATCAGACGCTTGAAGCTTAGCATGACAACAGCCTCACTGTTGGCATCGTCGTTTCAGAGACATCGCTGGCCCTGCCCAACTGTGAATCATAAAGCCGTATGACAATCTGGTAGGGACCGTTTCCATCCAGATTAATCCAGTTGGAGTGAGCAACGGTTTTGCCAATTTGCATGCTTATGGAACCGTCAGGGCGACGTGAAAGGTTTCGCGACACAATCGATGCTGCCGTGTTGTTATCTCGGAAAAGAACTTCGCCCTCTAATGAATGAGCAGTCAGTGTCCAAAGTCGCGCCAGGGGCGTTTGGCCGCTGATATCATATTGGCATTCTCGTCGAAGAGGTGCCCCTTGTTCATCTTGAGTTGCGTGAAAAGCCAAGCCTTCCGCAGCGCCTAGGGGCACTTCACCTTCAGCAGCAACTTTTGCACGGGTGTAGGGGTCGGAATTTACATCGCCAGCGGATGGCCATGCTGTCCATACGCCGATGTTGAGCGCACCAAAACCATGGTTGCGCTGGACGGAATACCAAGCTGCCCATGCACCCAGCGCCAGGCCGCAAACGAGAACAAGGAAGAGTTGTAAAAAGGACCGCACAAATTGCTCTAAACTGTTTGCTCTGATTGTTTCGCGATTTGCATAACCGACTCTAGTTCTTTGGCACAGAATTGACGGTGAGAGATGGTTTTTGTGGCAATCCAGATACCGTTACTTTCTCAAGCGGCTGCGCGTTTTTCAATTCAAGAGCAAGCGACCTCAGCAGTTTTCCGGTTGCCAGCGGAAGTGGCCTTTGGCGTGCAAGCACCAAAGGAATGTCAGCTGGTTTATTGGAATCTGGTGTGTTTTTTTCGATTGCTTCGGTCGGCTTTTCTGCTTCCACAAAGGGCAGGGGCTTGAGCTCAGTGTTTTTGTGAGCATAGGTCATGAATTTCTTCCACGTCATTGCCGGAAGGCGACCACCTGTTAAGCGATTTGTGGGGCCGTAATTGTCATTTCCAAACCAAACAGCCGCGACGTAGTTACCAGTATATCCAACGAACCAAGCATCGCGATACGATTGTGTTGTGCCCGTCTTACCAGCCGTTTTTATGCCTTCCAATTTCGCTCTGCGACCCGTACCCCATTCGGGCACTTGTGACAGCATAATGTTCATGGACTTTGCAGCATCTTCCGAAATGACACGCTCGCGTTTCGTGCCATTGTCTTTGAAATTGTAGAGCATTTCACCAGCAGCGTCGGTGATTTGCGTGACAGAGTGCCGATTGGTGGAAAGTCCACCCGTCATAAACACGCCATAGCCAGTGGCTTGTTCCAACACGGTCATTTCGTTGGTGCCGAGCGGCATGGCGGGTTCAGCACTGATGGGAGAATCGACCCCCATTTTCGCGACCAAATCAACGATAGGGCCACGGCCCAATTGATGAGCAATGCGAACGGGTACGGTGTTGATCGACTTCACAAGAGCTGTGGTGAGATCAACACGACCAAAACTTCTTCCGCCATAGTTTTTGGGTGCCCATTTGCCAATTCGAATAGAGCCGCCATTGACGACGCTTTTGGGCTTGTAACCCTTTTGCATGAAATAGGTATAAACAAAGGGTTTGAAGGTTGAGCCCGGTTGGCGCTTTGCTCGCGATGCCCGGTTATACTGACTTTCACCATAGTCACGACCACCAACCATGGCGCGCACTTCGCCGCCACTTTCAATCACCGCCATTGCTGCCTGATTGGCTTTGTATTCAGCACCATACTGGCGAAGATGAGATAGAACGGCATCGTCTGCAGCGCTCTGCAAGCTGGGGTCGAGGGTTGTTTTTGCAATGAGAGTTGTGGTCGGAAAGCCAAGGGAGAGTTCCTTCACACGCTCAAATGCGTAGTCGAGGAAATAGTCTGGCGATTCTTTCTTTTGGCGTCGAACAACGTTTGCCGGGCTGCGTCTCGCGCTGATCACCTGACCTTCCGTCATGAAACGCGCTTGCACCATATTGGTCAAAACTTCGTTGGCTCGCGCACGAGCGGCTGGAAGGTTGATATGTGGTGCGTATTTCGCTGGAGCTTTGTAGAGCCCAGCCATCATAGCCGCCTCAGCCAAAGTCACATCGCGAATGTTTTTTTGAAAATAGAATTCCGCTGCTGCTGCTGCACCAAATGCACCACCGCCCATATAGGCGCGGTCTAAATAGAGCTTCAAAATGTCTTTCTTAGAAAGATTGTATTCCAACCACAAAGACAAGAACGCTTCTTTGATCTTCCGTTCAAGCGTCCGTTCGTTGGTCAAGAACAGGTTCTTTGCCAACTGTTGGGTGATGGTAGACCCACCCTGAACCACTGAATTCGCCCGTGCATTCTCAACCATCGCGCGGAACAGGCCCAAAAAGTCGATGCCAAAATGTTCAAAGAAACGACGGTCTTCGGTGGCCATAACAGCTTTGATGAAGTGATCGGGTAAACTGTCGATGGGTTCGGCATCATTATGCAAAATTCCCCGACGTCCAATCTCGTTGCCAAAACGGTCTAGGAAAGTGACCGAGTATTTTTTGCTGGTACGCCAATCTTTCTCAGTCTCTTCAAAGGCGGGTTTGGCCAAGGCAAGCATGAGGATCGCACCAACCACGCCCAACGTGAGGCCTTCGCAACACACTTCTACGACACCTTTTTTGAAGCCGTAAACACGGAATCGACGGAAAAATATGGTGAGGGATTCCCACCAATCGCCACTTCCGGATTTGAAACGGTACATGGCGTCATCGACCCATGAATCGAAACTCATGAGGCTTTTGACGGCTGACCACTTTTTACGTTGTTCAAATCGGTCGCGCATGGGCTTTACGCGTGCTCCGCTTCATGGTTGTGATGAAAAAATTCGGATCGTTATCCGCTTCTAGTATTTTCCAACATTTATCCCGTAGGGGCAAGTCAGTGTCGTCAGATTCCACCATTTCGGCAAATTCCCATCAAAAGCCATTTTGGGAGGAGAAGTCTCTGGCCCAGATGAATGGGGAAGAATGGGAGTCTTTGTGTGATGGATGCGGCAGATGTTGCTTGAACAAGTTGGAAGACTGGGACACTGGAAAAATCCACTTCACCAACATTGCTTGCACATTGCTGGACGACAACACATGTCGTTGTTCTAATTATGAAAATCGATTTGACACCGTGCCTGATTGCATCAAGTTGACCCCAGATACGATTGGTCAATATTCATGGCTGCCACCCACTTGCGCATACCGCTTGCTGGAAGAGGGGAAGTCTTTGCCAACTTGGCACCCACTTATATCCGGAACCATGAAATCCGTTCATGATGCTGGAATTAGCGTGCAACAAAAAACCGTGAGTGAAGACGGAATATCCGTTGAAGAATACGAGTTTTATCTCGTCGATTGGGCCGATCAAGATCCGACAAAATAGGAAAATTATCTTTTTAGGAAAATATTCATTGACACCGATGCGGTCTTGATGTAGTCTTAGGACACAATCGGAGAGGTGCGCGAGACGAACTGCCACTCTCTGTACTCAATTACAAATTCAAATAAATCTTAGAGAACTGGAATTTTTGCATGGCCATAGTTGCTGAGCGAAAGTGTCAGGTTTTGCGCGTGTTGTATGAGCATTGGGCCGCGCCCATCGCATTGCTTGCCGAGTTGAGTGGTGAAGATATCGCGGCATTTAATGCTCACGTTCGACAAGAAAATTGGCAGGTCAAAAACGCCGTCGTCGGATTGCAAAGGCGTTTGAGCGAAATCGTTGACGCGCAGATGGTGCAGTTAAGTGAAGAGCAAGCGGCGCAACCTGATTTGGAGAAGTCCGCACGAGCGATTCCAGCAATCGCAAAAACAATGGAGTCATTGGCAAATGTAGCGCTGAAACTAGGTGCCATGGAGGAGCGAACACTCGATCAATTGAAAAGCGAAATTGATGACGTCAAAAACCAATCTACAACTGACGACACACTTGCGCTTGATCACAAAATTGAAGCGCTCGTTGGTGGACTTGAAGCGAACAGAAAATCTGTCTCAAGCCATGAAGACATGGCCGGATGATCTTAAAGCCCATTTGTTGCATCGCTGGCCCATATGGGCGCGCGAAGCACAATTGCCTCCGATTGATGACTGGACAAACTGGCTGCTTTTGGGTGGTCGGGGCGCTGGCAAAACACGTGCAGGATCTGAATGGATACGAGCTTTGGCAACGGGCGATCCGGCATTTGTAACAGCACCCGTGAGCCATATTGCATTGGTTGGGGAAACTTATGCGGCGGCCCGTGAAGTGATGGTGGAAGGGGAGTCTGGGCTGTTGTCGGTTCACCACGCAGGTGACCGACCAAATTGGATAAGTTCAAGACGGAGGCTGGAATGGTCAAATGGTGCTGTGGCACAAATCTTTTCGGCAGAAGACCCAGATGCTTTGCGTGGTCCCCAGTTTGGCGCGGCATGGGCCGATGAACTGGCCAAGTGGCGCAATGCCGATGAAACATGGAATATGTTGCAATTCGGGTTGCGGCTTGGAGATTACCCTCGACAGGTGATTACGACGACGCCACGCCCGATCAGATTGCTGAAGAATATTCTGGAAGACAACCGAACAGTCGTGTCGCGAATGCGCACCCATGAAAATGCAAGCAATCTTGCTAGCGGATTTCTTGACCGTGTGGTGGGCAAATATTTGGGAACGCGTCTCGGACGACAAGAAATAGATGGTGAGATCATCGATGATCGTTTGGATGCTTTATGGCAGCGTGATTTGTTGGACCGCTATCGTTGCGAAACTGCACCGCATCTGAAGCGGGTTGTTGTTGCGGTTGATCCGCCTGTGACTGGAACAGTGAAATCCGACGCTTGCGGTTTGGTGGTTGCCGGAATTGGCGAAGACCAGCGGGCCTATATTTTACAAGACAAAACACTATCTGCCGTTTCGCCTGAAAAATGGGTGAATATGACATTTGAATTGTACAAAAAATTTGAAGCCGATTGTGTGGTGATAGAAACCAACCAGGGCGGTGATTTGGCCGAAAGTGTTTTACGGCACATCGCGCCGAACCTGCCCATTCGCCAAGTAAAGGCCACGCGCGGGAAATGGTTGCGAGCCGAACCTGTTGCGCATTTGTACGAACGAGGATTGGTCTCCCATGTGGGGAGCCTGCCAGAACTGGAAGATGAAATGTGCGATTTTGGACTTGAAGGATTGTCGTCTGGAAAGTCACCAGATCGCATGGATGCCTTGGTGTGGGCGTTGACTGACTTGATGTTGAATGCACGAAACTTGCCGCGTGCTCGCGCGATTTAAACAGACCTGATCGGAAAATGTGAATGAAAAATCCCCTAAGTTGGTTGATGCCGGCGCGATCAAACACGCCTGCTCATGCTGTGCCGGAGAAGAAAACTGCCGGGCTGAAAAGTCTGTTTGCAATGTCTGGCACAGCTCACGCCAGATGGACTCCAGCGGATTATAGCAACCTTGCAAAACGCGGCTTTATGGGAAATCCAATTGTCTACCGCTGCATTCGTTTGATCAGTGAAACGGCGGCTGCGGTTCCGCTGCTGAGTTATGAAGGTGTGCAGGAATGCGACAATCACCCCATGCTCGGTCTTCTTCGGCGTCCAAACAATCGCCAGAGTGGCAAAGAATTTATGGAGGCTTTGATTGGGCACTTGTTGGTGTCCGGCAATGCTTATGTTGAACGTGTGCGGCTCAACGATACGCCGAAAGAACTTCATCTCCTGCGACCTGACCGTGTAAAAGTTTTGTCAGATAAATCCGGTTGGCTTCATGGATTTGAGTACACGACGGGCAACTCCAAAAAACAGCATCGCGTTTCAAATATCGGGAAATGCGATGTTGCACATTTGACCTTGTTTCATCCGTTGGACGATCATTACGGTTTTGCGCCTCTGCAAGCAGCTTTGACGGCCCTTGATGTGCACAACTCCGCCAATCAATGGAACAAAGCTTTGCTGGACAATTCGGCTCGTCCTTCAGGTGCACTGGTTTATTCATCAAGTGCTGGAAATCATCTTTCACAAGAACAGTTTTCAAGACTGAAAGATGAATTGGAAGAGGGTTACGCCGGACCAAACAGAGCGGGACGGCCACTGTTGTTAGAGGGAGGGCTGGACTGGAAGGCGATGGGTCACAGCCCACGTGATATGGATTTTGTGGAAGCGCGAAATGCAGCTGCAAGAGACATTGCGCTCGCTTTTGGGGTGCCGCCAATGCTGCTCGGAATCCCTGGCGACAACACCTATTCAAACTATCAGGAAGCAAATCGCGCCTTTGCACGGCAAACACTTCTGCCTTTGATCAATCGCACACTCGATAGTCTGAACCACTGGTTTCAAAATGAGTTTGAAACGTCCGTTCGAATTGCAGTTGATGAAGATCGTGTGGAAGGTTTGGCCTCTGAGAGAGAGGCCGTGTGGAACCGCTTGAACACGGCCGATTTCCTAACCGATGAAGAGAAGCGAGAAGCGCTTGGTTATTCGCCTTCCATTTCGGATGGGGGCGATCAATGAGTTCTATTCGACCATCAGTTGCAGGTTTCGATCTAGGGGCACTCTTTGGTGATCTGTCGCCCGCAATGCTTCTCGCAAAACTCGTGGGTGCCCTGGCTGGGTCGTTGATTTCAATTGCCTACATCTTACCAAAAGGGCGTCGTGAAGCGTTTGCTCGCTTGTGCGTTGGTTTGGTGACGGGGCTGATTTTTGGCGGAACAGCAGGTGTCAAAATTGCGGATTTTCTGGGCCTGCTTGGGAAAGTATCCACTGTTGAAGTGGCTCTAATTGGTGCAGCTTTCGCCAGCCTGTCCGCCTGGTGGGCGCTGGGTATTTTGGAACGCTTAGCTCAACAGTTGCCAAGCCGAATAAGAAAATTGCCACGCCAATCACATTCTAGCGCAAACAAGGACGATTGATTTGAAACACTTTCAACCAAACTTTTGGTCACCTGAGCGCAAGCGATTGTCCCTTTCCATTGACAATGTGGAAAGTGAAGAGGGATCGTTTTCCGGCTATGCGAGTTTGTTCGGCCAAGTGGACTTGGGAAAAGATCGTGTTGTCTCCGGCGCATTCTCGCGTTCGTTGAAGGCGAGAGGTGTCGACGGCATTCGAATGTTGTTTCAGCATGAACCGTCAGAACCAATTGGTGTGTGGGAGAAAATTGAGCAGGATCAAAACGGCCTCTTTGTTTCCGGCAGAATTGTTCAGACATCTCAAAAAGGCAAAGAAGTTCTGGAGCTGTTGCGCCAAAAAGCAATCGATGGTTTGTCCATCGGTTTCAAAACAGAACGGAGCCGCACCGATCGGAAAACGGGAATACGGTCAATTCTCGAAGCTGATTTATGGGAAATTTCCATTGTGACATTTCCCATGCTGCCCGGCGCACGTGTGCAGACTGTAAAGTCCGTCCCACGACGCGGAACGCAAATGCAATTGCCGAGCATCCGGCATTTTGAAAAATGGCTCACGCAGGACGCTGGGCTGACAAGGCGCCAAGCCCGAACTGTTATTCACAAGGGTTATGCGCAACTGGAAAGCACGCGGGAAGCTGCATCAGATCAAGAGGATTTTCTCTGCAGGATTCACTCTGCAACACGATCCTTGAACCTCAAAACAAAACAAACAGGAAAACACTGATGAACACGCCAAACACAGCCTCTGCGCCGGAGACCAAAATGGGTCAATCTGGCGATATTGCAGCGGCATTTGACGACTTTATGCACGCCTTTGAATCGTTCAAAGACACAAACGATGAACGGTTGGAGCAAATCGAAAAACGAATGTCATCTGACATCGTGACAGACGAAAAGATGGATCGCATCAACAAATCGATCGATGAACAGAAAATGCACCTAGATGCGCTGGTTTTGAAAAGCCAACGACCATCGCTTGGTGGCGGGGTTGTTTCATCCATCGCGCAAGTTGAACACAAATCGGGTTTCGAAAGCTACGTCCGATCTGGCGATGAACACGGTCTGCGAACATTGGAAGAAAAAGCAATGTCTGTGGGCAGTGATCCTGATGGTGGGTATCTGGTGCCTGAGGAACTGTCCATCGAGATTGGAAAGCGTCTCGCAACCGTGTCGCCTATCCGTGCAATTTCCACTGTGCGACAGGTTTCCGCCTCCATATTCAAAAAGCCGTTTGCTGCTGCTGGACCAAGCGTGGGCTGGGTGGGCGAGACTGATGTGCGTCCGCAAACTACGACGCCGTCTCTATCTGAGCTTCAGTTTCCAACCATGGAACTGTACGCAATGCCGGCCGCAACCTCTACTCTACTGGAGGACACTGCCATCGATTTGGATGCATGGATTGCTGAAGAGGTGGAGATGGCCTTTGCAGAGCAAGAGGGCGCAGCCTTTGTGAACGGCGACGGCAACAACAAACCAACGGGCTTTTTGTCGTCACCTATTGTCGATGAAGCATCGTGGTCTTGGGGCAACCTTGGTTATGTTGTGACGGGGGCAGATGGAGCACTCGATACTTCCGATGGTGCAGACGTTTTGGTTGACACGATCTACAGTTTGAAAGCTGGCTATCGACAAAATGCCAATTTCGTCATGAACCGAAAATCTCAAGCTGAACTGCGCAAGTTGAAAGACGCAGATGGCAACTATTTGTGGCAAGCACCATCTGCAGTTGGGCAACAGGCCATGTTGATGGGCTTCCCTGTTGTTGAGGCGGAAGATATGCCGGACATTGGCAGTGATGCAACTCCCATTGCATTTGGCGATTTCCGTCGCGGTTATCTGGTTGTTGACCGGGCAGGAGTGCGCATTTTGCGCGATCCGTATTCAGCCAAACCCTATGTGTTGTTTTACACAACCAAACGCGTTGGTGGCGGTGTTCAAGACTTCGACGCCATCAAACTCATCAAATTCGGCACTGCTTAGGTTCCCTCCCACCCAAGGCTGGTCGCATTTGAAAACCAATGCGACCAGTGTGCCGACCTGCGGCCCCATTCAATGTTTGGATGGGGCCGTTTTCTTTTCCGGTTTTCATTATTTCGATTGGGAGACCCATGACTGTTGCACTTGTTACACCGCCTGCACTTGAACCGTTGACACTGCAAGAGGTGAAAAATCATCTCCGCATTGATCACGAGCACGAAGACAACTTACTCGCTGATACGTTGAAGGCAGCGCGTCAGTTTGTTGAATTTTCCAGCCACCAGAAATGTATTTCGCAAACTTGGCGGCAATACGAGAGCCGAGCTTCAGATAGCTGTGCAGTTACGCTACAGGTTGGACCTGTTATATCGATTGCTTCGGTTACCGCTTTTGACGCCGAAGGTACTCCGACTGTCTTGTCTCCAGAGACGTATGGGCTTTTTAGAGGTGAAGACCCTAGCGTATTGCAATTCTCCAATCTGATGGCTCAATCCACTGCCAGCAATGGCTTTGAGATCGATATTGTCGCCGGGTTCGGAGACCTGGGTATAGACGTGCCAGACACATTGAAGCGGGCCATCCTTTTGCTTGTTGCCCATTGGTACGAATTCCGAGGGGCTGTTTCACCGCAAGACCAGCCCGTCAGTTTGCCCGCTGGGTTTGAAACTCTGATATCGCAATTCAAGCGCGTGAGTATTTGATGGAAACGCGGTTTCTTGATCCAGGTGCGTTGAACCATCGTTTGATATTGCAAAGCAGTTTGGAAGAGCCTGATGGGTGTGGCGGTTTGACCACGACATGGCAGGCAGTTGGTTCTGTTTGGGGGGCAATCGAACCGATCAATCCAACATCGGGCGTGGTGGCGCAACAGCAACATGAAACGGCGCACGCCAATATTATCATTCGGTTCCGCTCGGATGTGAAAAACGGTTGGCGTTTTGTATTGGGTGCACGCGTTTTCGACATAACCAATGCTCACGATCCGGATGAACGGCGTCGCTATCTCGTTTGTCATGTTGAAGAAGAAGGCCGATGAAAAACGCATTGAGCATCACACTGAAAGACATTGAAAAGTTACTCTCCAAGATAAATTTGGATCAAAAGTTGGAGCAAATTTCTAATTCGTTGGAAGAACGAGAAGAGTTTGAGAGTGAATTCAATTCAAACGAAACGCGACCCCCAAACATTTCAAAAACTTAGAAACGGGAGTGTGAAATGACCGCAGCAATTCTTGACGTCCAAAAAGCAATCTTCAAAGCACTCACTGCGGACAGTGAACTTGTTGACGCTTTGGGTGGCCAAAAAATTTTTGACAAAATGCCTGAGCGTGTTGACGCGCCATATGTGGTTATCGGGCGATCAACTGCTTCAGACTGGAGTACGGCAACAGACGAAGGGGAGGCCGTGACGCTGTTCATTCATGTCTGGTCGCAATCTGGATCGCGCGCTGAATGTCACACGCTTCAACAACATTTGAAACGCATCTTACATGATCAAGCGCAAGCACTTGATGCGCACCACTTGGTCGCCATGCGACTGCAGTTTTCTGAAACACGCAGGGACCGAAAGTCCGAGCATTTGCATGGGGTCATGAGATTTCGGGGAGTGACCGAAGTCGTTGTGTGAACTCAATATCCGCAGACCTCCATGTCTGCAAACCGCACTTCAAATTGATTGTAAAGGGAAATTTAGATGGCAGCTCAAAAAGGCAAAGACCTTCTTCTGAAAGTGAAGAATGAAGATGGAAGCGCATTTGAAACAGTCGCCGGGATGCGGTCACGCAGACTGGCTTTTAACGCCGACACAGTCGATACGACGGACTTTGAAAGCGTGGGGCGATGGCGAGAACTTTTGGCGGGTTCTGGTGTTCAAAGAGCCTCCATCACAGGCTCCGGCATTTTCAAGGACGCAAGTTCTGATGCACGTATCAGAGAACTGTTCTTTCAATCTGAAATCGTCGATTGGCAGATCATAATTCCTGATTTTGGCTCCGTTGAAGGTGCGTTTCAAATTGTGTCGCTTGAATATTCAGGCGAACACAATGGAGAAATCACTTTCGAAATGTCGCTGGAATCAGCAAGCGCACTGCAATTTATGGCGAATACATAATGGTCAACAAATACAGAGGTGAAATAAGCGCACGACTGGATGGACGCGATTGGACTTTATGTCTGACACTTGGCGCTTTGGCAGAACTCGAAGAAGCCTTTCAAACCGAGGATCTGACCAAATTGACGGAAAGATTTTCAAAGGGACATTTGTCTGCACGAGACATGCATATGGTGATCTACGCGGGCTTAAAAGGTGGTGGCCATGCACTTGAAAAAACAGATGTGATGAACATGCAAGCCGACGGCGGTGCCATTGGATTTGCAAAGATAGTTGTTGAACTTTTAACAGCAACTTTTGGGACATCCACGCCTGTTGATGAAAACAAACCAAACGTCTGATGGCGCAAGTAGAGCCATTTCCATGGCAAAGCGTCATGGCATTTGGGTTTGGGCATTTACGGCTGTCATCACAACAGTTTTGGTCTTTGTCCATGCCTGAACTTCAAGCTGCTCTTAAACATGCTAACCCCAATCAACACGAAGCTGTTGATCGTTCTTGGTTGCACCAAGTGATGAGCGAATACCCGGATGTTTCGCATGTTTCAAACTCTTAGGAGGAGACCCATATGGATGAAAAAATCATAGTTCCAGTCGAAGCGGATTTATCAGGATTCACGACCGCCATGTCCGATTTGCAGAAACAGTCCAAACAGTTTGGCTCCATTTTTTCGGGATCGATCCGATCAGCAGTTTTGTCTGGAAAGTCATTTGAAGAAACTTTGCGCGGCATTGGGCTGAAGCTTTCAAACCTTGCTTTGAATGCTGGTTTAAAACCCTTGGAGAATTTGTTCTCGGGCGTCTTCGAAAATTTGATCGGTGGAATCGCAGGAGGAGCTGGCGGATCAAGCACCCCCACCGTGACACCCTTTGCGAAGGGTGGTGTTGTGGCCAGTCCCACGTATTTCGGAGCCAATTCTTCCATTGGACTTATGGGAGAAGCCGGTGCGGAAGCTATTTTGCCATTAGCTCGTGGGCCGGATGGCCGTCTTGGTGTTCGTCAAGAAGGCGGGCAGCAGGCTCCCAACATCGTGTTCAATGTTTCAACACCAGATGTACAGGGGTTTCGGAAATCGGAAGCTCAGATCGCGAGTATGTTGGCCCGAACAGTCAATCGTGGCCGCCGCACACTTTAGTCAGAATTGGAAACAAAAATGACCGCGCAAATAGATTTCGTTGAAGAACGGTTTCCTACGGACATAGCATTGGGAGCGAGCGGTGGACCTGAACGAAACACTGAAATTGTCACTCTAGGGTCTGGACGCGAACATCGGAACCAGCGATGGGCTCACAGTCGACGCCGCTACGAAGCCGGTTCTGGTGTCAAAGACGTTGCGTCTTTGCACCGTGTGCTTGAATTTTTTGAAGCCAGAAGGGGGCCATTGGTCGGGTTTAGATATCGAGACCCTTTGGATTGGAAGTCGTGTTTGCCCAATCAAACCCCAGCTGCTTTCGACCAGTTAATTGGGTTGGGTGAGGTAGGAGTGACAGCATTCAAATTGAAGAAGACTTATGGCGCAGATCAGCGCCCCTATACGCGGCTCATTTCAAAACCCGTTGCAGGAACGGTATCTGTCTCTGTTGATGGCACAGTGCAAGTTGCTGAGTCAGATTACTCGATAGATTTCGACACTGGAACAATTTTGTTCAATGTAGACAAGGTGCCAGAAGTTGGGGTGGAAGTGCGAGCCGGATTTGAATTTGATGTGCCAGTGCGCTTTGAATCAGATCAAATGAGCATAAATCTATCGTCCTTTCGTGCGGGACAAGTGCCGTCCATTCCAATATTGGAGGTGGTTCTGTGAACGGGTTCAAAGAAACACTCGGTCCACACTTTTCTTCTTCTGCAACGACCATTTGCAATTGTTGGATCGTGACACGCAGCGATGGACAGCGACTAGGTTTCACAGATCATGATAGAGAATTAGAGATTGAGGACGTGCCTTGTAAGGCCATCAGTGGATTTCGTCCCACTCAAGCTTCGCAACAACTGGGACTATCA
>CALHHQ010000209.1 GCA_938030645.1 uncultured Rhizobiaceae group bacterium | reverse complement strand
TTCACCAGTAGCAGATCCGAGCGCGTGATTGCTGGGCCGCCCTTTCGTGGGATATCATCACCTTGGGCAACCGAGACGACATATATCGAAAGGTCAGCTAAATCTGGAGAAAAAGTTGCTGCCAGATTGTCACCACCAGATTCGATGAAAATGACATCGAGCGATTTATGGCGTTCGTTGAGTGTATCAATAGCTCTTAGATTGATCGATGCATCTTCGCGAATTGCTGTATGGGGGCACCCACCTGTTTCGACACCAATGACCCGATCGGAAGGTAAGGCCTGCATACGGATTAAAGCGTCGGCATCTTCGCGGGTGTAAATGTCGTTTGTTACAACAGCGATGGAATAGTCATCGCGCATTGCTTTGCAGAGTTTCTCGGTCAATGTGGTTTTGCCGGAGCCAACAGGACCGCCAATTCCAACGCGCAGTGGTCCTTGGTTGCTCATGATCTGAAAATCCGTGAATGAAGAGTTTCGTGTTGCATAGACGCGATATCCATATGCAAACCGCAGGTTCCAACATCTTCAAGAGTTGAATTTGCAGCTGCGGTTGCATGCTTCACAAGAGTTGGTTCCAACGAAGCGAGCAGTTCAATACCCGCTTGTTGACCAAGGCTCATGAGGCGCAACGCTACTTGTATTTGGTTACTCACAATTGATTGTAGGAAAGCCAGAAGAGTATCTTTAAGCGCAATATTGTTGTGTGCAGCCACCCATCCCACGGCAATCGGGTAGGCGATGTGTTTGTTGGAAAGTTTGTTCGAGTCAGGCGTCCAAGCATTTGCAGCCTTAAGAAATGCCGCGCCCAATTCTGTTGTTTCTTGAAACCGTTCTGCCGAACCCGCCAGTGCAAGTGCCAAGTCGTTTATTTCGTTGATCGACGTGTTGCCTCTATGTGTTGCAGCTAGAACTATTAAGTCGTTGTGTGCGGGTCCAAATTCAAGTGATGTCGTTATCCATCTATTTAGATCTGCGCTATCATTGATGGACCCGTTCTGACATGCGGATTCAAGTCCGTTGGACCAAGAAAACCCGCCTATTGGGAAGGCAGGAGATAGCCATGTCATAAGCTTTATGAGCGAAGTGTCAGTCATGGTGATGGTGAACTTGGTGGGCATCGCCATATGCGCCACCTTCTGGATTAAACGGCGCTTCAATGTCTTTAACCGTGGCACCGAGCTGTTCAAGCATGCCTCTAATGACCTCATCGCATCTAATGAGAATGCGCGAAGGTTCAATCTGTGCGGCCAAATGCCGATTTCCGATCTGCCAAACCAACGATAAAAGATGCCGTTGATCACGACCGGTTACTTCAAACAGTTTTTCCGGCTTCGCGAGCACTTGAATATGTGTCCCGTCTTCCAAAACCAGTCCATCGCCATGACGCAGCAGACGGGCACGAGGAAGGTTGAGTAAGAACTCTGTTCCTTTGTCCGAGGTGAGTTTTATACGCCGCCGGTGGCGATCTGTTTCGTCCAGCGTCACCGTATCAATGGGGTCAAATGAACCAGAAGTAACTCTGTCGGCTGTGAGCATAGATTAAAGCTCTTCCACCGATTTCGGGTCGATAACTTCTATTGTGCGACTGAGAAAATATTGACTGCCCACTTCGCGCCAAGCCAGGAAGTGAGGCTCGGTGAAATGGTTGTCCAATGCGGCGCGATCTTTCCATTTCTCAACAAAAACCAGCGTGTTTTCATCTGTCATGGATTGGTGCAGGTCATAGAGAATGTTGCCGGGTTCATTTCGGGTGCCGGCAATGCAATCCGCAACTGCTTCGCGTATTGCTGGCAGGCTTCCGGGTTTAATTTTTAAAGTTGCGATAAGATACATCATGCTGCGCGTCGCTTTCTAATTCCGTCTATTGTCCAGCCATCATGATGCCGCAGTATGAAGAGTGCAATCAAAGCTGCCAAAGTTGCGACCGATGTCCAAAGTAAATTTGAGGGGAATGTTGAGTAGCCGATTGCGAAATTACCAGTTGCAAACGCTTTGATTAGACCACCTTTGAATAAAAGGTTTCCACCCAATAAAGTTCCGACAACGCCCGTTGCATGCATCAACGTGATGAAGGCATAGGTCACTGTGCGCCACACGCCGAGAATGAACAATATTACAATCAACATCTGCAATGCGCCGACCATGATTGCGTGATCCTGCGTGACCCAATCTTGTTTGTACGTATTGCGAAAAACGTTGACCATCCATTCCGGGCGCAGGAATTTTAACGATGCCCAAACACCGAGAAACGCTCCGATTCCAAGTCGAATAATGAGAAGTGCAGCGTTTAGGCGGGATTGGGAGACTGGCATTATTTTGGCTCGCAGACAGTATTATGAAAAACCATGCTTTGATTGCAAATCAGATGTTCAAACTCAAATCACCTTTTCGAAACTAGAAAAGAAAATATCTTTGGGCCATGGGAAGAACCTCAGCGGGCTCGCAAGTGAGCAATTCTCCGTCTGCACGAACTTCATAAGTTTCAGGATCGACTTCAATTTCGGGCGTGGCAGCGTTCAAAATGAGAGAAGATTTGCTGATGCCACTTCGCGTGTTCTCGACGGCCATCATTTGTTTTTCGACGCCCAGTTTTTCGCGCAGTCCATCTTCTTTGGCTGCTTTTGACACGAAGGTCACCGATGAATTTGTGAGCGACTTGCCAAATGCTCCGAACATAGGTCGCATGTGAACAGGTTGCGGTGTGGGTATAGAGGCATTCGGGTCTCCCATAGGGGCTGCTGCAATTGTCCCACCAATTAAGACCATAGCTGGTTTCACGCCAAAGAATGCAGGATCCCACAATACAATATCTGCACGTTTGCCTTCTTCGATTGATCCAATTTCGTGGCTCAAACCATGGGCAATTGCAGGGTTTATGGTCACTTTTGAAATGTACCGACGAACGCGGAAATTATCATTGTCACCAGATTCTTCGCTTAACGCACCGCGTTGCTTTTTCATTTTGTCAGCGGTTTGCCATGTGCGGATCAAAACCTCACCCACGCGCCCCATAGCTTGGCTATCAGATGCGATGATGGAGAATGCGCCCATGTCGTGAAGGATATCTTCTGCTGCAATGGTTTCTTTGCGTATGCGGCTTTCCGCGAAGGCGATGTCTTCGGGAATGGAACTGTCCAGGTGATGACACACCATCAACATGTCCAAGTGTTCTTCCAGTGTGTTGACCGTGTAGGGGCGCGTTGGGTTTGTGGAAGATGGGAGTACATTCTCCAATCCGCACACTTTGATAATGTCGGGAGCATGTCCACCACCTGCGCCTTCTGTGTGGAATGCATGGATCGTACGGCCCTTAAAGGCATCAACTGTGTTTTCGACAAATCCTGATTCATTCAGCGTGTCCGTATGGATCATCACCTGCACATCGTGCTCATCGGCCACTGTCAGGCAATTGTCGATGGCGGCAGGTGTTGTCCCCCAGTCTTCGTGGAGCTTGAGCGCACAAGCGCCACCCAAAACCATTTCGTGCAGCGAGGCTGGCAGGGATGCATTGCCTTTGCCCGACAAACCAATGTTCATTGGGAAAGCATCAAAACTCTGGATCATGCGACCAATATGCCAAGGGCCTGGTGTGCAAGTTGTGGCCAATGTTCCATGAGCTGGCCCTGTACCACCACCCAGCATAGTGGTGATGCCGGAGTGTAAGGCTTCTTCAATTTGTTGAGGGCAGATGAAGTGAATGTGGCTGTCGAAACCGCCAGCGGTAATGATCTTGCCTTCACCCGCAATGATCTCGGTTCCAGGCCCAATGATGATATCAACGCCTGACTGAGTGTCCGGATTTCCCGACTTGCCGATTTTGAAAATGCGACCGTCTCGCAGACCAATATCTGCTTTGTAAATTCCAGTGTGGTCGACAATCAATGCATTTGTGATGACTGTATCGACCGCCCCTTCAGCCCTTGTGACCTGTGATTGGCCCATGCCGTCGCGGATAACCTTGCCACCCCCGAATTTTACTTCTTCGCCATAGGTCGTGAAATCTTTTTCAACTTCGATGATCAAATCTGTGTCCGCAAGTCGAACTTTATCGCCCGTGGTTGGCCCAAACATAGCTGCATATTCTGAACGGGGAAGGGTGGCTGGCATAGAATTTCCGATTATCTTGTATTTCGTTTTTGGCTCAGACCAACTGCGGTTAGAGCTTACCCATCACGCGCGCGTTGAAACCGTAGATTTTTTGATCTCCACCGATGGGGATGAGATTTACATCGCGTTTTTGACCGGGTTCAAAACGAACAGCGGTGCCTGGTGCGATGTCCAATCGCATTCCACGAGCAGCATCTCTGTCGAAATCCAAAGCGGGGTTGGTTTCATAAAAATGATAGTGACTTCCAACCTGTATTGGCCGATCGCCTGTATTGGCCACATGCAGAGTCTGAACAGTTTGCTGGTCATTGAATACGATATCGCCAGCAGCGGGTATAATTTCTCCAGGAATCATTTTACTTTTTCCTATCTCACTGGTTGGTGGACGGTGACGAGTTTTGTGCCGTCAGGAAAAGTGGCTTCCACTTGAATATCATGGATCATACTCGATATGCCTTCCATGACCTGATCTTTGGACACAACGTGAGCACCAGCTTCCATCAAATCCGCAACTGATTTTCCATCCCTTGCACCTTCAACAACGAAGTCCGTAATCAATGCGATTGTTTCTGGGTGGTTCAATTTCACGCCACGCGCCAAACGTTTGCGTGCTACTTCCGCAGCCATGGCTACCAAAAGTTTGTCTTTTTCGCGGGGTGTCAGCTGCATAAATTACATCCAGGTTTCAATCAATTTGCCCAGATTTTGGGCAATGGGGTGCCATCGTTGAGTAGTTCTATCAACGGATACAAGCGCTGGCGCAGTTCATATCCATCATTGCCAATTATACGTGCAAGAAGTTTGCCATTCCAGAAAGAAACACCGCCATGCTCTTGAAGCAGTGCTTGCGCTTCCGACATCAAACCTTCCGCACGCGGAGCGATCAAGAGAATGGTTGCGCAAGCACAATTGCCATTTGCTACAAATGGTTTTGCCAATCGTTCCGTAATGTTGCCATCAATCCGAAAGTCTTCTGCGTGCAACAGCTGATCGTCACATCTAATTCTCCAACGGTCGTGAAAGAAGCCGGTCAATTCGGTTTCACCCATAGCTTGGCGGCCAAAGATAAGAGGCTCAACCATTAGCAGTTCGGCATTTTTGGCCAGATTGATGTTGAATTTGCGCTGCAGGCTGCAATGGTCAAACAAAATGGTCTCTTGGGGGAGCCAATTGAGCGACGCTCCACTTTGAACATCAAGTTGGACATTGACCTGTGCCGTTCCACCAGAAGATTTATACACACGCTCACACGCTTGGGTGGTGACAGATAAATTTGTGTTTTCCTCTGCCGTAAAATTCCAATCCAGTTTGTCTCCGCCTGTCACACCACCAGATGTGTTAATTATGACAGCTTCAAGTGTTGTCGACCGCGATTTTGGAATGCGAATTTTTGCACAACCCTCTTGATAGAGACGTCTGATAGATGGTCTGCCTTCGTCATTTACAACTGTCAGTTCGCCTACACCGCGCGCTCGTTGATGAATTGTGTCTCGGCGGAAATTTTTTAGCGAAACGTTGCTCATGATTTCATGACTGGTTGGTTCGGACAATCATCAAGTATGTCACAGGTGTTGACTGAAATATCAAATTATCAATGGGATCCGCTCCATTGTTCTGAACGAAAATCTCATTCGGTTTTGAGGTTGGGCACGAAAATGTGATCGAAGAATTGGTTAAGGTTAAAGTTGAAACCAATTTGACTTAAAGTGGATTTCAGATGACTTAAGGTCAGGTTTTCACGGAATAGAGTTGGCCTTTTTGTGTCTCAAAACTTCAATATTGTTTCGGATTTAGCGCGCACCGCTCTAGAGTTTCCTCAGTCTGTAGCCATATCGGTTGGCAAATCAGAAATCACTTACGCCGATTTTGTAAGTTCAGCGCAGCGATTGGCTGCTGCATTGGTCCCTCATTTAAAATCGGGCCGTGTGGGTGTTCTTGGGTCGCGCAGCATTGGCGCCTATATCGGTATTGCTGGTGCCTGCTGGGCGGGGTCAACCTATGTGCCGCTGAATTTAAAATGGCCTGCTTCCCGCCTTATCAAACTGATGGGCGAGTTAGAGCTGGATGCAATTGTTGTTGACAGCAATGGCGCGAAGTTGCTCACGCCGGAAGTTCTTGAATTTGCACCGAAGGTTGTCTTCAGAACCCACGATGCCGCCGATGTGCCTGGCTCTATCTGTATCGATGATTTAGATGACGGCTCTTTAGTTGAACCTGTCGTTCGTGCCGAGAATGAAACTGGTTACATCGTGTTCACGTCTGGAACTACGGGTGAACCAAAAGGTGTGGTCGTATCTTGTGGTTCGTTGAACCACTATTTGAACAACACCGAAACGTGGACTGAGTTCAAGCATACTGACCGGATTGCTGAAGCCCATGATGTAACGTTCGACCTTAGCGTCCATAACATGTTCCTGGCTTGGCGAGCTGGTGCTTCGCTGCATCTGATGTCACAGTTGGATATGATGGCGCCACAAGCATTTATTCGTCGACGTGAAATCACAGCATGGATGTCTGTGCCGACGATCATCAACAATATGCGTGGCAATAAGGTTCTAAAACCTGACCTATTTCCTAGCCTTCGGCTGTCGGTTTTCTGCGGCGAACCTTTGCCGATCAAGGCCGTTCAAGAATGGGCAGAGGCAGCACCAAATTCCGTGGTCGAGAACATTTACGGCCCTACAGAAGGGACGGTTGTTTGCACACGACAACGCCTAACCGACCCAGCTGTGGTTACTGAAAAGAGACAAATCCTTGCGATCGGTCCAGCCTACCCGAATTTCAAGATCAACATCTGTGACCCATCTGGCGCGGTATTGCCTGATGGTGAAACGGGTGAAATCGTCATTCACAGTGTTCAACTGTCCGATGGATATTTCAATCGTCCTGAACAAACGGCCGAGAAGTTCAAAGTGATTGACGGTGAACGTTGGTATTTCACTGGTGATCTGGGCTACCGCGACGCCAATGGCATATTCCACCATATGGGTCGCACAGATAATCAAGTGAAGCTTAAGGGCAATCGCATTGAGTTGGAAGAAGTTGAAATGCATTTGCGTAAAGCGTGCATGACGGATCTTGCAACGGTTGTGGCTTGGCCCATTGTCGATGGCAGCGCTCAAGGGCTTGTTGGATTTTCAACCAACATGAACGTATCTGAAGCCGATGTTCAAGCGGCCATGAAACGCACACTGCCTGAGTATATGGTGCCTGCACGTATTGTTTTGCGTGAGGAGTTGCCGCGCAACATCAACGACAAAGTTGATCGCAATGCTCTGCTGGCAGAATTGAATGAAGCCTCTATCGCTCCTTCATTAGATGAGTTGGATGATGAAATGAAAATGGTCTCAACATGAGTTCCGTTGAACTTTCAAATAGCTCAGGTGGCATGCCTCTTTCTCCAATGTATTGGCGCAATGCTTGGCTCTCTATCGACGAGAACGAGAATGCGATTTCATTCGCTGCTTCTCGGTTAGGTTCATTTGCGGTTTGTATCGGCGTTATTGTTGCTCTTGCTCTAAGCTTTCAATTGAGCACTGCTGGCCTTGCGTTGGTCTCTGTCAGTTTGTTGGCGATGGTAGCGCTGCCAGCTCATCGACTTTTGATATTGAGTGGCGCGTCCTTGTTTTACTTCGCGTTGCGACCTTTCAGAATTGATGGGTGGTCGCAATTGTTGCGGACAAAGGCGGAATCCATCTCGTTTCTGCCGCATCCGCTTTTGCTTCAGTTTGGTGCCGTTGGGCTTGTTTTGGCTCTGTCGCTGGGATTCCTGCTTTGGCAAAGGAAATTTTCGCATACTACCGCTGCCAAGCGCCCAGTGCTGACGCTCTGTTTGCTTTGGGCAGGATTGTTGGTGCTCTCGACGTTGACGACAACTGGCAGCGCATTGAACGCTTTGTTGTGGTCGGTGGTTGGTGTTTCCATCTCGTCGCTATGGATCCTTGCTTACTCAGCCACTGATGCGAAGGGCAAAGACGATACGTCTAGCCTCACACGCGCTGTCTTTCTGCGCCCATTTTGGGGCGGCAGTGCCGCGCCTATCGGGAAGAGCTATGGCTACTTAAACAGATTTGCAGCAAAGACCGATGAAGAATTGGCGGCAACACGTTTGAAAGCGCTGAAGCTGGCCGTTTGGGCCTTGATCCTTGCAGCAGTTTTGAAAGCTGTCACCTTCATTGCCTATGATGTGATTGGCTTAACGCAGTTGCAAACTGCGATTGTGGCTCATGCCGAAGGAGCAGCGCTTCCAACTTCGGTGAATTGGGCGAGCCTGATCGTCAATTATTTCATTGACCTTTTGATCATTTCCATCTGGGGACACTTCATTGTCTCCATCGTGCGCATGTGTGGCTATCGCATTCCACGCAACACGGTGAATCCGCTGGCATCGCGCACGCTTGCGGAATTTTGGAACCGCTATTTCTTCTATTTCAAAGAGCTGTTGGTGGACTTCTTTTTCTATCCAGCGTTCACGCGATTTTTCAAAAAGAACCTGAAACTGCGGATTGCGTTTGCAACATTCTGCGCGGCAGGTTTGGGCAATTTTCTCTATCACTTTATGCGCGAAACGTATGTGTTTGCCGATGGCAATCTGATCGAAAATCTCGCGATCTTCCAATCTGCTGCTTTTTATTCACTGGCTCTCGCTGTTGGTCTTATCGTGTCTCAATGGCG
>CALHHQ010000208.1 GCA_938030645.1 uncultured Rhizobiaceae group bacterium | reverse complement strand
TCATGTCACCAGCTCAGTCTCACTCTCTCAACGAGACGGCGATACCGGTACCGGAGAATTTGTTTGGCCAAATGGCTCAAGCAGAACCGGCGGATGCCGTCGAAATCGCTAAACAGCTGCCGCTCGACAACCGTGCGCGCTTGGCAGCATTTTGTTATGCACGCCGTCACCTCAACCATCTTGGATTATTGATAGCCTCTACATGTGATCGCATGGCTTTGCGCCGTGCTATGGGTGCCGCTGGCGATGTCGTGTTTAAACAGTCTCGTGATGTTGAAAAAACAATCTCAGCTGAACGCGGCAAACGCTCTGCATCCGCGAAAGTAACTTTGGCCAAAGCGGCGAATGTGGTGCCACTTCGTGCCTCTGTCTTTGCTGACATGGACGATGACGACGATATGGATGATGCGGGCTAAACCCAACTCACCAATTGTGCCATAGAATGAATGAGCGCCGCTTCTGTGGCGCTTTTTTTATGCCCAGTCAGTGGACCGAACGAATTGGCTTTTCAAAGCTGATCAGGTCTGCCAAAAAATGATATGAGAATTCAATCAGTAGGCTGACCATGGCATACACTTTCGATCCCGCTCCACAATCCACCCTACCCGTATCTGGTAGTGATAAATTGTACCCCATTCACCGCATCTACTGCGTTGGTCGCAATTATGAGGACCACGTGGTTGAAATGGGTGGCGTGCCGGGTCGTGAACCGCCTTTTTTCTTCAGCAAGCCTGCTGATGCTGTTGTCCACAATCCTTCCACCCTACCATTCCCAACCATCACCGAGAATTTGCACCACGAGATGGAGTTGGTGATTGCGATTGGAAAAGGTGGCAAGGATGTTAGCGTGGAAAATGCGCTCGACCATGTTTTTGGATATGCAGCAGGTGTGGATATGACCCGTCGTGATCTTCAGGCAGCCGCCAAAAAGCTGGGGCGGCCGTGGAGCATGGCCAAAGGCTTTGACCATTCTGCACCGATGAGTTCGCTTCGCTCAGCTGAAGAAATTGGCCATCCCGAATCTGCTGCAGTTCGTCTCAGCGTGAATGGTGAAATCCGCCAAGACGGAGACCTCAATCAACAAATTTGGAAAGTGCCTGAAATTGTTTCCAACCTCTCCACCTATGTGGAATTGGTGGCAGGCGATTTGATTATGACCGGAACCCCCGCAGGCGTGGGACAATTGTTTGCTGGCGACAAAGTCGAAGGTGAAATTGCAGGCATCGGATCGGTTGCGTTCGTCATGGGTCCGAATCCGTGAGTGAAGACTTCGACTTTCGAAAATGGTCTCACAAAGCTGCTGATTGGTCTGCTGACTATCTCAACACCGTTGGCGACCGCGATGTGCGTCCAAAGGTCAAACCCGGTGCAATCGCAGCGCAAATTGGAAACACGCCACCTGAAACGGGTGAATCCATGGACGCTATTTTCAAGGATTTCGAGAATATTATTCCAGACGGGATGACCCATTGGCAGCACCCGCGTTTCTTCGCCTATTTTCAATCTAATGCAGCTCCCGCAGCTCAATTGGCTGAACAGCTTGCAACGGCGTTCGCTTCTCAATGTATGTTGTGGCAGACATCTCCCGCCGCAACCGAATTAGAAATTAAAATGGTGGATTGGTTACGCCAAGCGGTTGGGTTGCCCGACACATTTAAAGGATCATTCCAAGATACGGCGTCATCCGCAACACTGTGCGCGATCCTCACCATGCGCGAGATCGCACTAGGATTTACGGGTAACAAAGAAGGGTTGTTCGGAAAGAAACCGCTTCGTGTTTATGCATCAAGCCGCACCCATTCATCTATCGACAAAGCGATGTGGATTTCAGGATTGGGACAAGACAACTTGGTCAAAATTCCAACTGGCCCTGCTCCGCTTTTTGCAATGGATGCGGACGCGCTGAAGCTAGCAATTGCAAGCGATAAAGCTGCTGGGTTTCAACCGGCTGGTATCATTATCTGCGTTGGCGGCACATCTATCGGCGCTACTGACAATGTTGCCGAAGTTTGCGCTGTCGCCCGTGAAGAGGGGCTCTACACACATCTGGACGCCGCATGGGCAGGCTCTGCTATGATCTGCGAAGAGTATCGTCATTTGTGGCGAGGTGCAGAAATGGCGGACTCAATCGTTCTCAATCCGCACAAGTGGTTGGGTGTTGCCATGGAGTGTTCGCTGCACTTGGTTCGTGAGCCAGAACTGCTTGTTCGAACCATGGCCATTCAACCTGAATATCTGAAAACTCATGGCAAAGATGGCATCGTCAATTTTTCTGAATGGTCGGTTCAATTGGGTCGTCGTTTTCGTGCGCTGAAAGTGTGGTTCCTCTTGCGCACTTATGGGCTGGACGGTTTGCGACAGCGCATACGCAACCACGTGAATTGGGCAGAAGGTTTGTGCGAGAAACTGCGAAACGAACCACAGTTTGAGATCGCTACGGACCCCGTATTGTCGCTTTTCTCATTTCGCCACAATCCTCAAGACGGTCGAGACTTGGATGCCCATAATGTGGCACTGGTGAACGCTATCAATGATGATGGACGTATCTACCTAACCCAATCTGCCCATGATGGAATGACCATTATTCGATTTGTCGCTGGACAATTTGATATGAAGGCCGAAGACGCAGAGATCGCGTTTGAAGCGATAACAGAAGTGGCTCAACAACTTGGTTAGTCTCAAAACGGCATCCATTACAAAGCGGCTGGCTTCGCTTGGATCAAATAGGTGGGCGGTGCATTTTGAAAGTCGTCGCCGCGTGAGGGCAGGCGAAGACATTATTGAACTCACCATCGGTGAACCAGATATTCCAACGCCTAGCCATTTGTTGGATGTAGCAAATGCATCTATGCGTTCGGGCCGAACGCGATATGCAGGTGGCAAAGGTGAACCCATCCTATTGCAAGCGGTAGCTGACAAATACTCTGCTCGAACAGGCCGCAAAATATCGCCCGATCAAGTGCTTGCCTTTCCAGGAACACAAGCAGCGCTAACCATCACGATGTTATCATTGGTTGAAGCTGGCGATGGTGTTCTCGTGCCTGACCCATATTACGCAACTTATGAAGGCGTGGTGCAGGCCGCGGGAGCAGAGTTTATTCCGATTCCCATGAGCCCAGACAATGGGTTTCATCTGACAGCGGAGCAACTGGAGGCAGCTGTAACACCAAACTGTAAGGTTCTGCTGCTCAATTCACCCCACAACCCTACAGGCGCAGTGCTTACGCCTGAAGAGGTGGCTGCTATTGGCGACATCTGTGAAAAACATGACCTCTGGATTGTGAGTGACGAAGTTTATGAACCTTTGATTTACAAAGGCAACTTTGCGTCTCCGTTCGACATTGAAAAATATTCGAAACGCACAATCGCTATGGCATCCATTTCAAAAAGTCATGCTGCACCAGGCTTTCGTTCCGGTTGGGCTGTCGGACCAAAATGGGCAATGGATGAGATACAACATGTTTCGGAAGCGATACTGTTTGGAGGACAGCCATTTATTGCTGATATGACCGCACATGCCCTCAGCCACCCTGACGGCACATCAGACGAAATGGCTGACAATTACAGCAATCGTATCGCATTATTGATGGATGCTTTTCATGGTTCTGACCTTGTTCCACTCGAGCCTTGTGCTGGTATGTTCATGCTGGTCGATGTCTCTGCTACGGGTTTGAGTGGAGCAGAATTCGCAATGTCATTGCTGGACAGCGGAGTGTCCGTCATGCCCGGCAGTTCTTTTGGAAACGAATGTGCAAAGTTCATTCGCATCAGCTTAACCGTCGATAAAGACCAACTGACAATAGCGGCTCAACGCATTATCGCATTTGCAAATTCCATCTGACCAATCATTGGAGCGGTACATGACAGACAAACTTGAAAGCACGTTCTTCGAAGTCTCTCGTGAGGGAGCTGTTGCGCATATAGAGATGAACAAACCAGACAAAGCCAACAGCATGTCGCCGGATTTTTGGAAAGATTTGCCTGTCATCGCAAACGCCCTCAACGCCGACCCGGAGGTGCGAGCGGTGGTGATTTCTGGACGTGGCAAACACTTCACTGGAGGGATGGACCTGGCATCTTTCCAAGACATTATGGCATTGACGAAGTCTGAACCAGCACGTGCCTCTTATGCGATGCGGGATCTTATTTTGAAACTGCAAGACGCTCTCACAAGTCTCGAAACTCTTCGTATACCCGTCATTGCTGCAACCCACAGCACATGTCTGGGAGCAGGTGTAGATTTGATCTCGGCTTGTGACATTCGCATTGCTAGCCAAGATACGTCATTTGGCATTGAGGAAATTCTTGTGGGCATGGCAGCCGATGTGGGCACCCTGCAACGCCTTCCGAAAATTATGCCGTCAGGCATTGTGCGGGAACTCGCTTACACAGGTCGTCGATTTTCTGCTGAAGAAGCCAAAGGGTGGGGTTTGGTGAATTCAGTGCATGGGGACCGTGATTCGACTGTACAGGCAGCTCTCGATATGGCGCAGCAAATTGCGGCCCAGTCTCCTGTTGCGATTGCAGGTATCAAACATGCAATTACATATGCGCGTGATCACAGTGTAGCGGATGGGCTTGACCAAATCGCTACTTGGAACAGCGGCATGTTGCGGCCAGAAGATTTGATGAAAGCCATTCAGGCCAAAATGCAAAAACAGCAAGCCATCTATGATGACCTGCTGTCAAATGCGAGCTAACTCGCTCAAAATTTGATCGCTGAAAGTTAGGCCTTTTTGTCTTTCAACTGGCTCCAAGAATTCTGTTCAGACAGCATCTGGCGCAAGAATTTTATATTGGCCTGTGCTTCTTGTGGCGGCAATTCGCCTGCTGCAACAGTTTCAGCCTCTTTGAAACGACCTTGCAGACCAATCACGAGGGCCAAATTCTGACGCACTCGACTGTCAGCGCCACGTTGATCAATGGCTTGACGGAGATATGTTTCAGAGGAACGTAGATCGCCTTCTAAAAGATAAGACATACCAAGGTTTGACAGCACAGATGCATCACCCGGCTTTAAATCTAGAGCCTTGCGATAAGCACTGCGAGCTAATTTAGAATTGCCCATCTGATCGTAGATTGCACCTTCTGCAGAGTGCAATTTCCAATCTGGATTATCTGGCGTTTGTGCCCGCTGAATTGTTTTCAGAGCCTTGGGCAGATCACCTGCCCCAGCAAGTGCTTTGCCATAAGCTCCAAGTACTTCGCGGTCTTTGGAATGGTAGATCGAAACTTTCTGCATCACAGCCAAAGCTTGTTGGTTACGGCCCGTGACACGCAATGCAGTCGCAAATTGCAGACCTACATGCTTGCTCTTTGGATTCTTTTGATACTGTTTTGACCAATAATCTGTTGCTTGGCGCAGTTCAGACTGGTTCATTTCAGAAACCGGTTTGCGCAAATTTGATGGAATTGAACCGGTTGTTGTTCGGTCCTTGGCACAGGCAGACACCAAAAGTGCAGCTCCCAGAGCAAAAACAATTGAATGACGGCGCAGTTTTGAATTTGATTTCATAGTCGAGTGAGCCATTGGAACTCAGCCCCCGCGTTCAAGGTGCAACAAATGAGAAGGGCAAAACCCTTCTTTCTGACGTAAAGAAATATTCTGTTAACCCTAATGGATGGTTAAGATGCAGAATAAACCATGCCTGATTTGCGAGCTTCCATGCATATTGAAACCAATCCAGCCGACCATTTCACTTCCAATACCAAGAAGGCCGTGCCAATTCACTGCATAACCAAGGCACAGTTCTCCAAAAAGGATCATGACCTTTCCAAGATGGAACTCGCTTGGGCGAAAACCAATGGGTTTTCTGGGGCAAGTGGTCAGTACTGCATTGTTCCAAATGACAAAGGAGGCATTGAGTGCGTCTTATTCGGGCTTGGCAGTGGTGTTGGCACGGGCAAATCTATGTCACACGGAAAGTTGGCGCGACTTCTGCCCAAAGGAAACTACAAGCTTGTGGGTGATCAGGTTTCGCCTGAACTTTCAGAACTTGCTTGGGCATTGGGTGGCTATTCGTTCGACCGGTATCGAAAACGCAAGCACGAAACACCAAAGCTGGTTGTAAATACCCGCTCCAAAGCGAGGCGTTTGGCTGAAGGTTCTTTCATTGCCCGTGATTTGGTCAACACCCCCGCCAACGATATGGGACCAGATGCGCTCGAAAAGGCATTTCGCAAGATTGGCAAAGCTCATTCTGCAAAAGTGAGTGTGATCAAAGGCAATGCATTGCTGACCAAAGGTTTTCCAATGGTTCACGCAGTTGGGCGTGCAAGCATAGAAGCTCCCCGTGTTCTGGACATGCGTTGGGGCAAAGCAAGCCACCCTAAAGTGACACTTGTTGGCAAAGGTGTGACGTTTGATACGGGTGGATTGAACATCAAGCCCGGTGGTTCGATGGCGTTGATGAAAAAGGATATGGGTGGCGCGGCCAACGTGCTGGGTCTCGCCCACATGATTATGAAAGCAAAACTGCCGGTGCGCTTGCGCGTGATCATTGGTGCGGTTGAAAACTCAATTTCCAGCAACGCCTTTCGACCTGGTGACGTTTTGGAAAGCCGAAAAGGCATTTCAGTTGAGATTGACAACACAGATGCCGAAGGCCGATTGGTCTTGGGCGATTGCCTCACTTGGGGGGATGAAGAGAAACCTGAAATGATGATTGATATGGCGACACTGACTGGTGCGGCACGCGTGGCGCTTGGCCCTGATCTTCCGCCTTTCTACACCAATGACGATGCGTTTGCGCAAACGCTTGGCGAAACATCAATGGAGATCAATGATCCGCTTTGGCGCCTGCCTCTTTGGGATCCCTATCAATCCATGCTCGGGTCCAAAATTGCGGATGTGAACCACATCACGGCAGGTGGATTTGCTGGTTCTGTCACGGCCGCATTGTTTCTATCTCGGTTTGTCGAGAACGCAAAAACGTGGGCGCATTTTGATATTTTTGCATGGACACCCGCGGAAAAACCTTGGGCACCTGTGGGAGGCGAAGCGCAAGGTATTCGGTCTTTGATTGACGTCTTTGAGAAACGTTATTCGAAATAGTGCTTGAAAAAAGTATCCGTTCCAGTGAAAATAATTACGGCTCCGTAATAAGAAAGAGAGTTTGATGGTTATTTTGAAACCTGGGCAAGCGCTCTCGCTGTGGCATAAAGCGATGCTGGCACAGGTGCATGATGATGCACCTGATCTCACCACGCGCCAAATGGCAATATTATTAACGATCTATCTCGACCCACCGCCGCATACTGTGCGCGGCTTAGCTGCGCATTTGAACGTCACCAAGCCGGTGATCACCCGCGCACTCGATACGATGGGCATTCTGGGATTTGTGCGGCGCCGCCGAGATGAACGAGACCGCCGCAACGTGCTTATTCAACGTACAGTGCAAGGGTCGGAATATTTGGAAAACCTTGGAATTCTCATCTCTCAAGAAGCTGGCAAAGTGACCTGATGACTGCTCAACTCGACAAACGGCTTCATGCTTTTCGCGGTGATCTTGCAGACGAAACACTGCGCGGCAAAGTGACAAGCGAGCAGTTTGTTGCTGGCGTCTCAGCACGAGTATCAAGCACCTTTGCAGATATTCTCGACAAACCAGATGAGCATGCTGGATTGCAAACCCAAATTCTCTTTGGACATGACGTAAAGGTGTTCGAGCGCAAAGACGGCTGGGCATGGATACAACGTTCTGATGATGGATATATGGGTTACATTCGCGAAGACTGTCTAGGCCCAGGTAATTCAGAGCCGACCCACATGGTTTTGGCACAACGCACTTTTCTTTATCCCGATACCGATTTGAAACATCCGCGTGTTGGCTACCGTTCTATGGGATCAAAGGTCACGGTCACGAACACAACTACAAATCGCGGCACTGAATATGGACTTCTTGATACGGGTGAAGCGATCATCGCACGGCATCTGATCGAGATTGGGACATGGCAATCAGACTATGTGTCCGTTGCAGAAACCCTTCTGCACACGCCTTATCTTTGGGGCGGTGACACGGGGTTTGGGATTGATTGTTCGGGTTTGGTTTTCTTGTCGCAGATGCTTTGCGGAAACACCGTTTTGCGGGATTCCGATATGCAGGAAGCAACAGCAGGCGCTGAAATTCCATTCGATGAACATGCGCTACAACGTGGTGATCTGATATTCTGGAAAGGCCATGTGGGTATTATGCAGGACGGCGAAACTTTGCTCCACGCAAATGGTCACACGATGAATGTGGCATTAGAACCGCTTCGTGATGCTGTTGATCGTATAGGTTACCTCTACGGCCAACCCACGATGGCCCGTAGATTCTAATAGCCGCGCGCTCTATCAACCAAATGTTGCAAACCCTCACCCGCTTCATAACGGGAGACTTGGAGTGCCACATGTTCAGCCAAAGCGGCAGGATCACTGACAGCTGCCATATGCGGAGTGATGATTGCATTGTCGAAGGACCACAGGGGGCTCTCTTTTGGTAAAGGCTCAGTTTCGAACACATCAAGAGAAACCCCGTGCAGAACACCTTCGTTCAAACAAGCGATAATGTCCGCTTCAATTTGACTTCCGCCACGCCCGGCATTGATCAACACGGGCGCACCGAATGGCCCACTGCGTGATAGTTTTTCGATCAAGCTGCGGTTGAGGATGCCGTGGGTTGCCTGCGTATAAGGCAAAAGAGAAACAAGAATATCTGTCTTTGATAGAAATTCATCCAGCCCATCTTCATCATGAAAACACGCGACACCCTCCATCGATTTTTCTGATCGCGACCAACCACACAGATTGAAGCCAAGGGGTAACAACGCACGTGCGGATGCTTGACCCAATTCGCCAAAGCCCATGATGCCGACCGTGAGATTTTCCGCGGCAGGTTGGGGAAAAATTTCATTCCATTGGCTGATGCGTTGGAATGAATCGTATTTTCGCTGGTGGCGCAGATGCATAAGAACCTGCAATACCACCCACTCAACCATACGCCCCGTCAGATTGGCATCCACAAACCGAACTATTGGCAGGTCTGGCAATTGTGCGTCTTCCAAGACATGATCAACCCCTGCTCCCAATGAGAAAATCACCTCAAGGTTTGGCAAGGTCGCTAGAAAACCATGCTCGGGTTTCCAAACAATCGCATATTTTACCTCTGCCAATTGTTCCTTGCTTGGCATGCCATCGGCGAGATTGAAAAATGAGTGGTCTGGCAAAGCTTTTTCGAAAGCCGACTTCTTGGCCAAGCCATCCCATTTAATATTCAGAAGAATTGACGATTTGGTCATGAATTTTTACTTCCTAGTTTATCTCGATGCCGAGCAAACCACATCAAACCCAACATGACGATGCCATTGTAAACATCGTTTTGATCGACCGCTTCCATCGCTTCTTCATATGTGAGTAAAAACGGGAATGTTTGTTCAGATTCGTTCTCTGCACCTGCACTTGTCGCCAAATTACTGGCATCCACTTCAGCATAGAACAGATGTACGACTTCACTTGTGAGGCCCGGCGTGGTGAGAAACTGGCACAAAGGCTCTAAATGGCTCGCGACCAATCCAGTTTCTTCGGTCAATTCACGTCTTGCAGTTTCAATCGGCGGTTCGCCTTCGTCAATCATTCCAGCAACGATTTCGCACGTGAACCCATGACCGGTGCCCAATTGAGCGCCCAACCGAAACTGCCGGATCATGACAAGACGTTCCAGCTTTGGATCGTACACCACGACCGCTACCGCATGTTGGCCTTGGACAAGCTCACGCTTTGCGCGCAAACCAGATTCGTCTTCTTCATACTCAATTAGGTCGAGCCTTCGAAACCCACGATAAACTTCTTTTTGGTTGTTGATTGTGATGGGCAGATGGACGTCTTTAACGTCTGTCGGAATCTTCATGCTGCATCATCCATTTACTGGCTGACAATTCCAGAGGGTGCCGTTTCTAAATTGAACGCAGCTGCCATAAGCGCCTTTGTGTAATCTGTTTGCGGGGCATCAAAAATTTGAGTGGCTTGCCCTTGTTCAACAACCTTCCCCAAACGCATGACAATCACTTCGTTGGCCATGGCGCGCACAACTTTTAAATCATGGCTGATAAAGAGATACGCTAGATTTCGCTCTTCCTGTAAGCGGCGCAACAACTCGACCACTTGGACTTGGACACTCATATCAAGAGCTGATGTGGGTTCATCCAACATCACAAATTTTGGTTCCAGAACCATTGCACGGGCAATTGCCATGCGTTGTCTTTGGCCGCCAGAAAACTCATGCGGATAGCGATGGCGCGTTGAAGGCTCCAATCCAACTTCTTGCAACACTCCACAAACAGTATCGTCCACTTCGGCGTTGCTTAACTTCGGCATGTGGATGCGCATGCCTTCGGCGATGATTTCTGCAACAGACATACGTGGCGACAAAGAACCGTAAGGATCTTGAAACACGATCTGCATTTCACTGCGCAACGGCTTCATTTGTTTGAATGAATAGTCACCGATGTCTCGACCGATAAATCCGATCTTGCCTTCAGAAGAAATCATACGCGTGAGCGCCAAACCAAGAGTGGTTTTGCCTGATCCAGATTCACCTACAACACCCAGCGTCTGTCCAGCGCGCAACGTCAGGTCGATGCCATCAACTGCCTTCACATGATCGACTGTCTTGCGCAGAAAACCGGCTTTCACAGGAAACCAGACTTTCATGTCCTTGGCTTCCATGATCATTTCAGCACCGTCATCAGACGCTGGCGGATCCCCTTTTGGTTCAGCCGCCAAAAGGTGCTTTGTATAATCATGATGGGGGTTGTCGAAAATTTCTTTTGTCGGACCGTGCTCTACAATTTCGCCATTGGTCATGACGCACACACGATCAGCAAATTTACGGACGATGCCAAGGTCATGTGTGATGAACAACATGGAAAGCCCGCGCTTGGCTTTCAACTCATTGAGCAACTCGAGAATTTGAGCTTGCACAGTGACATCAAGCGCAGTCGTCGGTTCGTCTGCAATCAACAATTCAGGCTCGTTGGCCAGCGACATTGCGATCATGACGCGCTGTCTTTGGCCACCTGACATTTGATGCGGATAAGACCCAAGACGCTTTTCAGGATCACGAATGCCCACTTGGTTGAGCAATTCAATCGTACGTTCCTTGCGTTGCTTCTCACCCATGCCCTGATGCAATTCGAGAATCTCACCGATTTGCTTTTCAATCGTGTGAAGCGGGTTGAGCGACGTCATCGGCTCCTGGAAAATCATAGTCACGTCGCTGCCACGCACCTTGCGCAATTCTCCAGCGTCCGCCGACAAAAGATCATTGCCCTTGAACATGATTTTGCCGCTCGGATGACTAGCAGCTGGATAAGGCAAGAGCTTTAGGATGGACAGTGCTGAAACAGATTTACCCGAGCCAGATTCGCCAACCAAGGCGACTGTTTCACCTTTGTTGATGTGAAACGAAATGCCGTGCACGGCCGTCGCGGTTTTGCCCGAAGAAGTGAAGGCAACCTGAAGGTTTTCGACCGAAAGAATTGGTTCGCTCATCTGTCCGTCACCCAAATGTCTTGCGCGGATCAAAGGCATCACGCACCGCTTCACCGATGAAGACCAGCAGGGTCAACATGGTGCTGATGACAATGAACGCCATGATGGCCAACCAAGGCGATTGTAGATTGTTCTTCGCTTGCTGAACCATTTCTCCCAATGATGGAGACCCCGGCGGCAAACCGAACCCCAAGAAGTCGAGCGAGGTCAACGCGGTGATGGAACCCGACAGGACAAAAGGCATGAAGGTGAGTGTTGCTACCATGGCGTTTGGCAGGAGGTGACGGAACATCAGTGTTCCATTTCCCACCCCCAAAGCACGAGCCGCATTTACATATTCAAAATTCCGCGCACGGAAGAATTCTGCACGCACCACTCCAACAAACCCCGTCCAAGAAAACACAAGCATGATGCCAAGCAAAATCCAGAAACCTGGAGGCAACACAGATGCAATAATGATCAACAAGAACAGCAATGGGATCGATGTGATGATCTCAATGAAGCGCTGAAAGATAAGATCAAGCCAGCCACCGTAGAACCCTTGAACAGCACCAGCAGTAATACCGATGATCGCGGAAAAACCTGTTAGTATGAGACCGAAGATCACTGAAATTTGGAAGCCGTAAATCAAACGGGCCGAAACATCGCGCCCTTGATCGTCTGTGCCAAACCAGTTCCAGTTGCCGTAGGTGCATTGAGCATCTTCAACACCTTTGTCATATTTCCCGCAAACCTGATCGGTGGGCAAACGCCACGATGGACGTGCTGGAGCGGGTTCAGGTAATTCATTGTTCACCGTGCGATAGGAGTATCGAATGGGCGGCCAGATCATCCATCCATTTTCAGAAATTTCTTCGTAGTTGACAGGATCACGATAGTCCGTGACAGGCAAGAACCCACCAAACTTCTCTTCGGGATAGTCCGTGAAAATTGGCGACAGGATTTCGCCTTTGTAAGACATGATGATGGGACGATCGTTTGCGATGAATGGCGCAAACAGGGACCCTATGAATAGAAACATAAATATCCAGAACGACCAGTAGCCACGTTTGTTGGCTTTGAAGCCCAACCAGCGGCGATGGTTCAAAGGCTTCACTTTGAAAGGCCCGACTTTGTAACCTTGATAGGCTTCAGGCTCTGGAATGGTGTCGATTGCGGCAGTATCGCTCATCACACATCTCTCTTTTCAAAGTCGATGCGCGGATCAATCCATGTGTAGGTCAGGTCAGAAATCAGGCTGACGACCAGTCCTATCAAAGCAAATATGTAGAGGTTGGCGAACACCACAGCATAGTCGCGCTGCACAATGGCCGTGAAGCCTAGAAGGCCAAGACCATCAAGCGAGAAGATCGTTTCAATTAACAAAGACCCTGTGAAAAACGCGGAGATGAATGCGCCCGGAAATCCAGCAACGATAATCAGCATGGCATTGCGGAAGACATGGCCATATAGCACTTTGTTTTCAGACAGGCCCTTGGCGCGGGCCGTCACGACATATTGTTTTTTTATCTCGTCGAGAAATGAGTTCTTCGTCAACAGCGTGGTGGTGGCAAATGCGGCCAGACACAATGCTATGAGTGGCAGAGTGAGGTGCCAGAAATAGTCGATGATTTTTTCATACCAACTCAACTGATCGAAATTGTCTGACCATAAGCCACGCAATGGGAACCAATCTAAAAAGGAGCCACCCGCGAAAAAGACAATGAGCATCACGCCGACCAAGAAACCCGGAATGGCATAGGCCACAATGATAATACCACTGGTCCATACATCAAATGTGGAACCATCTGAAATTGCTTTCTTGATGCCAAGTGGGATGGAGATCACATATGAAATGAGCGTGATCCAAAGTCCCAAAGAAATTGAAACAGGCATTTTTTCTTTGATCAATTCCAGAACTGATATGGAGCGAAAATAGCTTTCGCCGAAATCGAACCGCGCGTAATCCCAGATCAGTTTGAGAAAACGTTCGTGGGCTGGTTTGTCAAAACCGAACTGTCTTTCAAGGTCAGCAATGAATTCTGGATCAAGGCCTTGGGCGCCGCGATATTTTGACGATCCCCCGCCGCTAGATGCATCGGTCTGCGCTGTGTCATTGCCCGCGCCTAAATCACTGCCGCTGCCGCTGATGCGATCAGTTGCGTCCCCGCCCTGCCCTGTTACCTGCGCAATAATTTGCTCCACAGGCCCGCCGGGGGCAAACTGAATGATTGTGAATGACAGAAGCATGATGCCGAGAATAGTCGGGATCATCAAAAGCAATCGTCTTGCAATATATGCGCCCATGCTGTCGTCAGTGCTCCGTTCCGCTTACGCGAAATTAGTTTTGAGAACCTGCAACATCAACTCAGCCTTTGCCGATTGCCGCTGCTTTGTCCTTGTCGAACCACCAATACTGTTCCACAGGAAATGCATAGTCCGGTTTTGCTTCCGGATAGCCAAACATATCCCAATGGGCAATGCGGTGATTCGCCGAATACCAATTTGGAATCCAGCTATGCGTTGAACGCAAGACCCTGTCGAGTGCTTTGAGAATAACTGTGAGTTCATCACGGCTCTTCACAGCGGCCATTTGGGCAATCAGGCTGTCAACTGCAGCATTTTCGAGACCGGGATAATTGGCATTGCCATTTGTCTTCGCAAATTTGGATCCAAAGAGTTTTTCCAAACTGTCCTTAGTCGGTGTGGCCCCATATGACCGTGCCAATCCTGTTACATCGAAATCGTAAGTATCGAGACGGCTGCGATACTGAGCTGGATCAACCAAACGAATAGTTGCATCAACACCAATCAATTTGAGATTGGCGACAAACTTCCCAAGGATACGTTCGAATGTAGGAGAGCGAATAAGAAACTCTATGGTGAAGGGTTTGCCATTGGCATCCTCCAGTGAACGCCCATTTTGAATCCATCCGGCTTCCTTCATCAATTTTGATGCTTCGCGCAAACGCTTGCGATCTCTACCAGACCCATTGGAGGCAGGTTGCAGATAGGCCGTTTCAAACACGCTCGGATCCAATTGGTCACGAAGCGGTTCCAACAATGCAAGCTCCGCTTCCGAAGGCTTGCCTTCAGCTTGAAACTCGGACCCCATAAAAAATGAGTGGGTTCGTGAATAGGCTTCGTAGAAAAAGTTCTTATTGGTCCATTCAAAATCGAAGCAAAGCCCGATTGCTTGCACCGTGCGGTTGTCTTTGAATTTGGCCAAACGTCGGTTCACGGCCCAGCCTTGGAACGAAGGAACCTTTTCGGCAGGGAATAATTCCTGTTTTGCCCGGCCTTCTTTCATGGCGGGGAAATCGTATTCCGTTGCCCATGTTTTTGACGTGAATTCCTCGCGGAATGTTACTTTGCCTTTCTTGAACGCCTCAAACGCGGCTTGACGGTCTCGATAGAATTCAATTCGGATCGTGTCAAAATTCCCAAGACCAATGGCAAACGGCAAATCTTTGGCCCAATAGTCCGCTACACGTTCGTATTCGATGAAACTGCCAGCGTTCACGCGCTTTACTGCATATGCGCCCGATGTGAGCGGCGTGGTCATTGTCGTTTCCGTGAAAGCGTTTGCTGTATAGAAGGCTTTCGACAAAATGGGCATCACAGCCACCGCAAGAATGGCGCGATCTGACTGTTTGCCATCAAAGCTCAAAATAACCGTGCGATCGTCTGACGCTTCGACTTTTTCCAGCGTATTCAATGACAATGCAAGTTGCGGGTGGCCTTCCTTCTTCAAAAGTTCATAAGAGAAGGCAACATCGTGAGCGGTTAAAGGCGTGCCATCATGCCAGCGCGGCTCGCTGCGCAAATGAAATGTATAAGTGTTGCGGTCTTCTGAAATTTCGACAGTTTCAGCCACACTCCCATAAAGTGCTGACGCTTCGTCAGAGGG
>CALHHQ010000207.1 GCA_938030645.1 uncultured Rhizobiaceae group bacterium | reverse complement strand
TCGTTGGTGGCCGTTTTGTGAGCACTGGTAAAGGTCGGAAAAGACAATTTAGAAAGTACTGGTTTCATGCTTTGCGTGAAGAGTTGCAACGGATCCAGCCTGATGTTGTCGTTGTACAGCAATCGCCTACAGTGGCCGGATTTCTGTCTCGGACATTTGGGAACCTTACAGTCGTGCTCCAGAGACATGATGCGCAACCGCTATCATCACCATTCAAACGATGGTTGCAAAACTGGAATATGCGTCAGTCAGATCTGATCTTGGTCAATTCAGAGTTTGTGAAGAAGCATCATAAACAAAACCGTGGGTTGAAAGATCACCGAATAGAAGTTTTGTACAACGGTGTTTTGTTTCCCAGTGAAAAAGCCGACAACTCTATCAAGCAAAATATGATGATAGCAGTCGCAGCCATGGTGCCAAAAAAGGGTGCTCACCTGTTTATTGAGGCGATGAACGTTTTGCTTAATAAGCATGATGATTGGAAAGCAGTCTTTGTTTCAGAAACTTCAGGCAAAGCGACAGAACACTATAGGCAAGCCATATTTTCTCAGATTAACGAGCTGGGTAACAAGATTGAGTGGTTTGACTATCTAAAGCATGAAGACGTTCTGAATTTGCATGATCAGGCGAAAATTGCTGTGGTGCCGTCTCAAGTGGATGAGGCTTTTGGAAAAACAGCATTAGAAGCCGTGCTTAATGAGTGTGCTGTGGTGAGTTCTGGTCGCGGTGGACTGCCCGAGATCACTGGCTCATTTTGCGAATTTCCCGAAGAGCAGACAGTTGCTGCGTATTGCGCTGCGATTGAAAAACTCATGATGAATGACAATTCGCGCGCAGAATTGGCGGATAAAGCCTACAGACGAGCAGCAAAGTTGTTTGACGCCAAAAAAGTCGCTCAGGATTTTGATAATTTCATCGAAAGTGCCGTTGATGTAAGCCCCTAGTCGTTGGGGGGGCTGACGGATCGAGTTTTGTTTCTGTGAGAGTTAAGGCCCCTATTCTTCCATCTTGGTGGAATGTCTCGATCTTTTTTGTGCAATTGTGTCTCAAAGTCGGCTCCATTCTGCTACACGATTGTACAAGTGGTCTTTTGGCGTCACTTTTTGCACTTTCTCAAGGTTGTTGGGTTGAATTTGCAATCAATTGTCGTCATATGTCTGCGGTCGTCAAGACACTGTCGCGGGGTGGAGCAGCCAGGTAGCTCGTCAGGCTCATAACCTGAAGGTCGTAGGTTCAAATCCTACCCCCGCAACCAAACTATGCGCCTTGGCGCGCAATATGTTTCCTAATTTCGAGTGTGGTCTGTGTACTCAGCGAGCTTTAGTGTTTGCTAACCAAACTGGGAACTTCATCCGCATGGAAAATGTCGCATTAATCTCTTCCCGCTAATTTGATTCTAAATTTAGTCAAAAGTCAGTCGAACTTGTGGGGAGTTTGATTGGTCTGCAATCGGGGAAGTTTGGGTATGATAAATGGTAAAGCGATAAGAATTTTAGTGGCGGATGATGATGCTGACGATCGTATGCTCATCGCGGACGCATTTGAAGAAGCGCATCTCAGCAACCCAGTTGATTTTGTTGAAGACGGAATTGATTTGCTGGAATATTTGAAACGCGAAGGTAAATACGCGGATTTAAGTCGACAGAGCTTGCCAGGCATCATTCTGCTCGATCTCAACATGCCGCGCATGGATGGCCGCACAGCTTTAGCGGAAATTCGCAAAGATCCAATTTTGAAGAAAATTCCAGTGGTGGTTTTGACCACATCGCAATCGGAAGAAGATATTCTACGAACCTACGACCTAGGTGTGAATTCCTTCATCACGAAGCCTGTGACATTTGATGGCTTGGTGAACGTCGTTCAGGTCTTGAACAAATATTGGATTGAAATTGTGGCCCTGCCTTCGCAGGACGCTGCCTAACGTCCTGCAATCTTGCTAGCTGGAAGCCCAGTAGGATTTTTTTAACCCTGAAATTTTTTTTAAGGGCCTAAGCAACTCATCTTTACTTTTTGGAATTGACACGGAAGTAGCCTGAAGTTGGACGTTCTGGGGCACATTTAAATGAATACAGACATTCACATTCTCATTTTGGACGATGATCCAGATGACACACTGATTATCCGCGACACTCTGCTGGAAACGGCAGATCGTGAGTATGTGATCAGCGTGGCACACAAGCCAGCCGATGCGTTTTCCTATATTGAACAGAACTCGTATGATGTTGTTTTATGTGACTATCGCTTGGGCGCGACGAATGGCATTGATTTCATCAAGGATATAAGAGCCAAGAACGTTCAAGTGCCGGTCATCTTGATGACGGGTGTTTCCGACAAGTCGGTCGATGAGGAAGGGCTTCGTGTTGGTGCTTCAGACTTTTTGAACAAGTCTGATTTAAGTTCGGCTCTGCTGGACAAGGCAATTCGCTATGCAATTGCAAATGCAGCACGCCAAAACCTTCTTTCTACTGTTCTCTCCAATGTAGAATCTGCGGTTTGTGTTTTAGATGAAGATGGCAGACCACAATTGTGGAACTCCAAATTCCAAGATGTGTCCTCAGGTCAAAAAGATGCACGCCACAATGACAGTAACGTGGATGCTTTCGTCGAGAATACACTGAATTCTACAGGCGTTCTTAAAGTCTCAGGACGGGTGTTTGAGAAAAATATATCTGACCTCGATGATGGCCGATCAGTTGTCACGCTTCATGATGTGAGTTCCCACATTGAGGCGCTGCGTGAGCGCGAAATTGCCGAAAACAAATCTGCTCATCTGGCCAAACACTGTCCTTTGACCGGCGTTGCCAATCGTCTTGGGTTCAATGAAAAAATTCGTCAAGAGATTGATTCCGGACAGCGGTTTCAACTGCTGAACTTGGACCTCAACAAGTTCAAAGAAGTCAACGATGTATTTGGCCACGAAACGGGTGACGAACTGCTGTGTAAAGTAACCGCTCGTATGAAAAAGTGCTGTGAAGATGGAGATTATCTGACGCGCATTGGAGGCGATGAGTTTGTTGTTCTTCAACGGCTGGAGGATGGCGAAGAAAAATCAACACGGTTGGCGGAGTGTTTCCAGGCTGCGATTGAGCGCGATTTTGTAGTGGGCAAGAGGAAATTACGGATTGGTGTGAGTATCGGTATTTCATCGTTTCCAGACCAAGGTCGCACTGCAGAAGTGCTTTTGTCCAATGCAGACATTGCGATGTATCGAGCGAAAGCGAATGCCGAGAGTTGCATTCAATTCTTCGATACAGACCTGGACAATGCCATTCGCCAACGTCGCACGATGATTGCCGATTTAACTGAAGCCATCGAAAACAAAGATATTGACGTGCATTTTCAGCCTTTGGCTGACGTCAACACTCAAAAAATTCTGGGCTTCGAAGCCTTGGCTCGTTGGACGCATCCGGAAACGGGACCAGTTCGTCCTGATATATTCATCGAGCTTGCTGAAGAAAACGGTCTGATTGAAAGCATCGGCAATATCGTCATGACAAAAGCGTGCGAAAACGCTGCGGCATGGCCATACCCTGTTAAAGTTGCAATCAATGTTTCGGGTGTTCAAATTCGGCACACTGATATCTTGAATGATGTACAATCGGCTCTGTTCCACACCGGATTGCCTGCAAACCGACTTGAACTTGAAGTCACAGAAAGCGTTCTTCTGGACGACTTTGATTTTGCACTTCATGTTTTGCGCGGATTGAAAAACCTAGGCCTTTCTTTGGCAATGGACGACTTCGGAACGGGCTATTCTTCGTTGTCGTCATTGATCTCATTTCCGTTCGACAAACTCAAGATTGACCGTTCATTTGTGACAGACCTAGACCGTCAACAACGTTTGAAAAATGTTGTCACCACATGTATCGGTTTGGGCAAGAACCTGAACATGAGGATGGTTGCGGAGGGCGTGGAACGTCAAGCTCATATCGATTTTCTGGTGGAGCATGGTTGTCAGGAAATGCAGGGCTTTCTCATTGGGCGACCTATGAGCAATGCGGATGTCCATGACTATTTGATGCGCGGCGAAGGCTATGCATTGATGGACACTCCAAAACCAAGTGTGGCCGTTGCTCGCTAACGCGCCTAATTGACCTTGTGCAGGTTGCTTAACTCATCAGAATTCAATTTGCATTCGGTTGCAAATTGTCCTTGTCAGTTGTCTGGGTGATTGATAGCTTTCTGCTCGAGCGTATTTTTTCCGACAATTTGTAGGCTCTTTTTTCTGAACTCGTTTCAATCTTGCTGCTTCAGGTGTGAACCTTTTCGACTTGGAAACGTGATTTTGATTTAGCTGGTTGGAGTTCAAACTTGGGTCTGAAGCATGAGTAGTGTTGTACGTCTTGATGCTATCGACAACGTCGTAACAGCAATCAAACCTTTGGAACTGGGCAGCGTGGTTGAGAGCTGTGCGACGACGAGTATGATCCCAAGAGGCCATAAGATTGCGACTGAGCGGTTGGAGGTTGGAGATGCCGTTCGCAAATACGCTCAAATTATTGGATATGCGAGCGAAGACATAGAACCGGGCGACCATGTTCATACTCACAATGTGGAGTTTCGAAACACATCTGCGGAATATGAATTTGCAACCGATCTTAGACCTGTTGAAAAGGCTGTGCAGCAAGACAGTTTTATGGGTTTTAGACGCCCCAACGGCAGTGTGGGCACGCGCAATTATATTGCTGTTCTCACATCGGTGAATTGTTCTGCAACTGCGGCACGTAAAATTGCGGACGCATTTGGCCCTGAGGAATTGGCGGCTTATCCCAATGTTGATGGTGTCGTTGCATTTGTGCATGGCACCGGATGCGGCATGGCAGGAAGCGGTGAAGGATTTGACGCTTTGCAACGGGTTATGTGGGGCTATGCACGACATGCCAACCACGCCGGAGTTTTGATGGTCGGCCTTGGTTGCGAAATGAATCAGATTGATTGGTTGCTAGAAGCTTATGGCATTGAACATGGTCCATTGTTTCACGCCATGAATATTCAAGATGTGGCCGGATTGCAGAGAACAATTGATCTGGGGATAGAGAAAATCAGATCCATGCTGCCACATGCAAACGCATGCGAACGCGAGCTTTGCCCAGCGTCAGAATTGACAGTCGCATTGCAATGTGGCGGATCCGACGCTTGGTCCGGAATTACAGCCAATCCTGCACTCGGATACGCGTGTGATTTATTGGTTGCTCAAGGTGGTACAGGAGTGTTGGCTGAAACGCCGGAGATTTATGGCGCAGAACATTTACTGACACGCCGAGCTGCAAATGAGAAAGTTGGACGCAAACTTGTCGACCTTATTCGC
>CALHHQ010000206.1 GCA_938030645.1 uncultured Rhizobiaceae group bacterium | reverse complement strand
TCGGTTCCGTCAGGCGCCGTCATGCCAAAACGGACAATGTCCGCATACCAACGGGTGGAATAGGCAGCAGGATCGAGCGCCATCATGCCTTCGGTGAAACTGAAATACGGCTCTGCGTTAAAGGATAGAGGCATGATCACGAGGATCGGCAAAATTAAAAAGATGAAAATCAAAGTGCAAAGCGCAAGAAATGCGTATTTCCCAACTTTCTCAGCCATGGTTGCATAGGGTGGCAGGTCGTTCATCAAGAAGAACGGCAATCCAAAAATGATGATAAAGCCAAATGTGCCTGCAAAAGACTTGGTGAACAGAAAGAACAGAATTGTAGCAGCAAGCAATGCGAAGAAGCCCGGCGTTTTAATGCGTTTCATCATAACCGTTATCCGAACTTCAGATTATCAACGCCCACAAGCTTATTATAAAGCCAGTAGAATATGAGAACGACCACCAACAAGATCGTGCCGAGCGCCGCGCCAAGCGACCAGTTGAGCGTTTTCTTAATATGATCCGCGATCAGGTTGGAGATCAGCAGCCCATCTGAACCACCCACCAATGCAGGTGTGATGTAGTACCCAATCGCGAGGATGAACACGAGCAATGTGCCGGCTGCAATTCCAGGAATGGTTTGGGGGAAATAAACTTTGGTGAAAGCGTATGTGCCCGATGCACCCATTGAGCGCGCAGCCCTCATGTAACTCGGCGGAATAGTTTTCATCACCGAATAAAGCGGGAGGATCATAAATGGCAGCAAAATGTGCACCATAGAAATGACAGTGCCTGTCATATTGTAGATCATCTGAATGCGGTTTTCGTCGCTGATGAAACCGAGATAGACGAACACATTGTTGATAATACCCTCTGTTTGCAACATGGCGATCCAAGCACTGGTGCGCACCAGAAGTGAGGTCCAAAACGGCAGCAAAACCAAAATCATAAGTAAATTCGACGTGCGCAACGGCAGTGTCGAAAGCAGATAAGCAACGGGATAGGCAATGATGAAACACAGTCCTGTAATCAAAGCTGACAGCCAAATCGTCTTCCACAGAATGGGAAGGTAGATTTGATACAACTCGTCAGCGAGAACGATATTGCCTTTTTCATCGAATTTTCGATCCGTCGCGGCCAGATAAAACGCTATCGTGTAATCGTTGGTAACGCGTTGCAGTGTGAGCCAGAGCTGCGGACTGTCCCATCTTTTGTCGATGGCGAAGAGCGCTTCCTTATAAGGCCCTTCGGTAATGTTCTTTGTTTTGCGAGCCGTCTTCGTGAACAGACTGCGTGATCCGGGAATTTCATAGTTCACTCGCGTGGCCAAATTGCCGATTGTTTTGCCGACTTCGCGGTTCTTCTTCGCAGCCGTCATGTCTTTGACGAACACTTCAAAAATCTCTTCTGACGGCAGTCCCTGCCCGTCCCAATCTTTGATTGCGACCGCAAAATTCGGCATCACATTGGAGCCCGTTGGATTATGCACCGAACGATAAAGCATTTGCCCGATAGGCAGAACGAATGAAACAAGCAGAAACAAAACCAACGGCACCGTGAGCATGAACGCCTGAATTTTCATACGGCGCGTGGTCTTGGCCAGTTTTTGTTTGAGGGGAATACCATCTGCTGCGATCAATGGCCCGCTTGACGCACCACTGTTTGCTGCTTGGTTCATGCCCATCGCGGCATCACTCATAGTCGCTCCCCAACGAATGTTTTTCATCCGTCATTTCTGTTCTTTTGATTTCAGGCCATTTGTTCGATGACTTTTCGCCTGAAAGCAAAAGAACAGGGCATGAACCAAGTGTTCATGCCCCGATCTAAATTCTAGCTTACTTAGCCAACCAAGCGTTGAAACGCTCGTTCAACTGGTCTGCATTGTCTGCCCAGAACTCAAAGTTGTTCTGTACAGCATTTGCAAGGTTCGCTGGATTTGTTGGCATTTGTGGGCCCATATCGATGTCTTTGCCATCGTATTTGCCAACCAATGGAGCAGACGATTTACGGGCTGGACCATAAGAAATGTAGGAAGCTTGTTTCGCAAGCTGCTCTGTTGCAGTTGAGAATTTCAAGAAATCCATTGCTGTGTCTTTGTTCTTTGCACCTTTAGGAATAACCCAAAGATCCAAATCCCAAACTTGGCCATCCCAAACGATTTCGAATGGTTTGCCTTCGCCAGCAACCGCGTTGAAGATACGGCCGTTGTAAGCAGTTGTCATAGCAACTTCGCCATCAGCAAGCATTTGTGGAGGCTGAGCACCAGCTTCCCACCAAACAACATCTTTTTTGATGGTGTCGAGCTTTTTAAATGCGCGATCTACGCCCTCTGGAGTGGCCAAAACGCCATAAACGTCTTTCGCAGCAACGCCGTCAGCGATCAAAGCGAATTCGAGGTTCACTTTAGCGCCTTTGCGTAGGCCACGCTTGCCTGGGAATTTAGCAACATCAAAGAAGTCAGCCATAGTCTTCGGACCGTTAGCCATTTTTGATGAATCGTAGGCGAAGATTGTTGACCATACGATGTTTGCAACTGCGCAATCGTAGAGTGTGCCAGCAAGGAAGTCGTCTTTTGCAGGTGTACCATCAGCGCCAGCAGGCAGTGCTGAATGATCGATTGTTTCCAAAAGACCTTCGTCACACGCGCGGATCGCGTCAGACAATTCAACGTCAACAATGTCCCAAGTTACGTTGCCAGCTTCAACCTGAGCTTTGATCTCAGCGATGCCGCCATTGTAGTCTTCAGATTTGATTTTAACGCCAGTCTTGGCGATGTATGGCTTGTGATAAGCCTCAACTTGAGACTTGGTGTAAGCACCGCCCCAAGACACAACAGTCAATTCTTTTGCAGAAGCAGCCGATGCGCCAAACGCGACAGCTGCACCTATGGCGGTTGATGCCAGAAGTTTTGTGAGTTTCATTTTGTAGTCTCCCGTTAGTTTGACCCAACCCTCATGGGTGGATCTGTTTGCGGTTCAATCTTCCAAACCGCTTATCGTATCAGACAGCCATTGGGTCGAGGGCTCTGCAGTCCTCGGCCTTCCAGCCGACCTTCACTTGAGCACCTTCAGCGAGCGGCTTGTTGCCAGCGCTGTTGGGTACTTTGACGATAAATTCGTCGTTTCCGGCAACTTCCATTCGCGTGCGAATATGGTCACCAAGATAGATAAGTTCTTTAATTTCGCCTGTCACCGTGTTGTCAGTTTGACCTTTTTTCGGCTCAATCTCAACGCGTTCAGGACGCAAAGACAAAGTGGTGCGTTCTCCAACCGAAGCCGTGTTGTTTACCGTTTTGGCAACAACCTCTCCGCCACCGTCAAGTTCAACTTTACATTCGTCACCAGACACACCAGCCACTTTGCCGTGCAAACGATTGTTCTCGCCAATAAACTGCGCCACGAACGAATTTTGTGGGCGTTCATACAGATCATCGGGTGTGGACAATTGTTGGATCACACCATCATTAAACACAGCAATGCGGTCAGACATTGTCAGCGCTTCAGATTGATCGTGGGTCACGTAGACAACCGTCACGCCAAGATTTTCGTGAATGTGTTTGATCTCGTATTGCATTTGCTCGCGCAATTGCTTGTCCAGTGCACCAAGAGGCTCATCCATCAAAATCAGGCTAGGGTCAAAAACCAGTGCACGGGCCACGGCGACACGCTGTTGCTGACCGCCAGACAATTGTGCCGGTCGACGCCCACCCATTTGACCAAGTTCAACCATATCAAGCGCGCGCTGCACTTTAGCTTCAATGTCCGCAGCACCCAATTTACGAACCTTCAAAGGAAAAGCGAGATTTTCAGCCACCGTCATGTGCGGAAACAGAGCATAGTTTTGGAACACCATGCCGATGCCGCGTTTGTTCGGAGGCACGTTGTTGATGCTTTCTCCACCGAGATAAATATCCCCGTGGGTCGCAGGTTCAAAACCAGCCAACATCATCAAGGATGTGGTTTTGCCAGAGCCGGATGGCCCAAGCATTGTCAGGAACTCGCCCTTCGGAATGTCGAGATTCAAGTCTTTTACGACAAGAATTTCACCGTCGTAACTCTTTTGGACTTTGTCGAAGCGCACAAAGGCGTCTTCCACTTGTTGATTTCCAGTCGTACTCAATTAACGACCTGCCGTTTGATGGTTCAAACTGGCTCTCCCTGATTATTTCCGGACGCTTTTTGCATCTCGTTGGTGAAATCTTGTTTCAGAATGACAAACAACAATGGTTTGATTGCGCCGTCAACAGTTGTCAGCGAGGCATTTTCACCATTTCAGGCGTTTTTTTAGACTAAGATGCCATTGCGATTGCATTTTAAGCATGTTTCCCAAAAATTAGGCGCTTTTTGAGCGCTCGTGGAAAATAAAGCCGAGGAAATTCAACAGCACTTGCGCCGCCAAAGTACTGGTGGAACCCGTTGTATCGTAATCAGGCGCCACTTCCACCAAATCGATTCCCACAATCGTGTTGCGTTTCGACAAGGCCTGAAGGAATTCGAGCACTTCGTAATATAGAAACCCGCCGTGACTTGGAGTGCCTGTACCGGGTGCAATGGAAGGATCGAACCCGTCGATATCGATGGTCACATAAACACGAGCGCCCTCTGGCACACGCTCGGCCATGGCTTGGGAACCTTGTGATCGGAACTGACGAACGGATTGTATATCTGAACCAACAGCTCTTGCGTCGACATACCCCTCTTTTGCAGTTGAAGAGACATTGCGAATGCCGAATTGGGACAGACCTGTGACATAAGGTTTTTCAGATGCGCGGCGCATTGGGTTTCCATGGCCGAAACGTACACCGTGACGCTCGTCCACAAAATCCAAATGAGCGTCCAATTGCACAACATGGAACGGTTCTTCATCGCTGAATGCGTTGATTGCCGGAATATTGACCGAATGATCGCCGCCCAAAACAACAGGCAATGCTCCCGCCGCCAAAATTTTGCGCACCCCGTATTCGATGTTTGCGTGGCTTTTTACCGTGTCAGTGTGCACAATATCGGCATCGCCCATGTCCACAATGCGCACGTCTCCGGGCAAATAGGTCACGTCGTCTTCGTGATCGTAAGCGCCTGCGTGACCAAACGAAAACAATGTGGATGCTTCGCGGATAGCTCTTGGTCCAAAGCGAGCACCTGCCCGAAATTGAGTGCCAAAATCAAACGGCGCACCCATCACGGCAACATCTGCATCCAG
>CALHHQ010000205.1 GCA_938030645.1 uncultured Rhizobiaceae group bacterium | reverse complement strand
TACACGTCCATATTGGCGGGCTCCCTAGACGGCGAACACGATCTCGAACTTGACCGTCACATCTTCTGCGAAGACAAAGGCAGTTACTACGAAATCAACGACGGCCTTCCCACGTTTGCTCAAGGCGATTGAGTTCAAAAGCGTTTTTAGGCGCTTACGAGATTACCGCATTGCCCCGCGCCCAGACACGCCCTAAATAGCAAGCATGACAGATACAAAAGACACACTGCGCATCGCATTGGCGCAATTGAACCCAACCGTTGGCGACATCAAGGGCAACCTTGAACTTGCCCGTAAAGCGCGTGCTGATGCCGCAAAGCAAAAAGCAGATTTGGTGGTTTTCACCGAATTGTTTTTATCCGGCTACTCCCCTGATGATCTGGTTTTAAAACCTGCTTTCATTGAAGCTTGTCGCGAAGCTGCCGAAGAACTTGCAACTGACACCAAGGACGGTGGTCCCGGCGTTGTTATGGGCGTTCCCTGGCGTGATGCGAAATCGGGGCTGCACAATGCCGTGGCCGTCATGGACGGGGGCAAGATTACCGCCACTCGCTACAAGGTCGATCTGCCGAATTATGGTGTGTTTGACGAAAAGCGCGTTTTCCAAGCTGGCCCCATGCCCGGCCCCGTCAACTTCCGAGGTGTGCGTCTTGGCATTCCCATTTGTGAAGACATTTGGAACGACATGGATGTCTGCGAAACCCTGGCCGAAAGCGGAGCAGAAATTCTGATTTCGCCAAACGGTTCGCCTTACTATCGCAACAAAATGGATGTGCGCCTGCAAGTTGTTGTGAAACAGGTCGTCGAATCTGGTTTGCCGTTAATCTACCTCAATCAAATGGGTGGGCAGGACGAACTGGTTTTTGACGGTGGCTCCTTCGTCGTAAATGCAGACAAAACTCTGCCCATTCAGATGAACCAATTTGAAGACAGCGTGACCCTGACCACATGGAAGCGGAAGGGCGACGGCTGGGAATGCGAAACGGGCGTTCGATCGAAATTGCCAGATGCTCAAGAAGCTGATTGGCGAGCCTGCGTGATGGGGCTGCGCGACTATGTGAACAAGAACGGTTTCAAGAACGTTGTGCTTGGCCTTTCTGGTGGAATAGATTCCGCTATTGTTGCAGCCATGAGTGTGGATGCTTTGGGCGAGGAGCGCGTGCGCTGTGTTATGCTGCCCTATCGCTACACATCTGATGAATCACTGAAAGACGCTGCTGACTGCGCCGAAGCTTTGGGTGTGCGTTATGAAATCGTGCCGATTTCAGAGCCCGTTGAAGGTTTCCAATCTGCGCTGTCTAGCTTGTTTGAAGGCACGGAAAGCGGCGTAACAGAAGAGAACCTTCAAAGCCGCACACGTGGTGTCATCCTCATGGCGATCTCCAATAAATTTGGGTCCATGGTTGTAACCACTGGCAATAAGTCCGAAATGTCCGTTGGCTATGCCACGCTTTACGGTGACATGAATGGTGGTTTCAACCCGATTAAAGACCTCTACAAAATGGAAGTTTATGACCTGTCCGCTTGGCGCAACGAACACATGCCACCGGATTGTCTCGGCCCATCTGGCGAAGTGATCCCGCGCAACATTATTGACAAAGCGCCCACTGCCGAATTGCGCGAGGGGCAAACCGATCAAGATTCACTACCGCCTTATCCTGTATTGGATGCAATCCTTGAGGGCTTGGTCGAAGATGAATTGTCAATTGATGACATTGTCGAAAAACATGGTTTCGAACGCGCCACCGTCGAGCGAATGGAGCACTTGCTTTATATCGCAGAATACAAACGTCGTCAGGCCGCACCCGGTGTAAAAATCACACGCCGCTCATTTGGCCGCGAACGCCGCTATCCAATCACAAACAGATGGCGCGACAGGTGATCGAACCGTTTGCGCCCAAAATCTGGAAACTGGCTCACGGCAAAGAATTAAAGCTTGGCCGCAAATCTCGAATTATGGGCGTCTTAAACGTGACACCAGATTCATTTTCTGATGGCGGTGATTTCATCAACACCGATACGGCAATGGAACGTGCCAAAGACATGCTCGCGCAAGGGGCTGACATCATCGACGTGGGTGGAGAATCCACCAGACCAGGCGCAGAGCCGGTGGATGGAGACACGGAACGCAAGCGCGTGTTGCCGATCATCGAACGCCTCACTGCCGAAAGCGGTTTCATTGTTTCCATCGACACGTATCGCGCTGAGACCGCCCGCCAAGCTGTTGAAGCTGGTGCACATATTGTCAACGATGTTTGGGGCTGCCAGCGCGAACCAGACATTGCCAAAGTTGCAGCTGATACGAGCGCAGGTCTCGCGATCATGCACACTGGTCGGGAGCGCGATGTCTTGCCCGATGTGATAGAAGACCAGATTGCGTTTCTGAAACAATCGCTCGACATTGCAGCCGCCGCGAATGTGAAATCAGAACAAATCGTACTAGACCCGGGTTTCGGTTTCGCAAAAGACGCGGATATGAATTTGGAATTGCTGAACAGGCTAGAAGAACTGCAAAGTCTCAACCATCACCTCCTCATCGGCACATCCCGCAAACGTTTCCTCGGCGCAATCACTGGACGCGAAGCACAAGATCGTGGCGTTGCCACAGCTGCGACAAGCGTTGTCGCGCGCATGAAAGGGGCTGCGATTTTTCGGGTTCATGATATAGAGGAAAACAAGGATGCGCTGGCCGTGGCTGACGCATTGATTGCAAGCTCTTTTGGCTGGACCGACAATGAGTAAAACCCACACTTACGAAATCGTCTTGAAAAACTGCGCCTTCTTCGCCCACCACGGTGTGTTTGAAGAAGAAACCAAATTAGG
>CALHHQ010000204.1 GCA_938030645.1 uncultured Rhizobiaceae group bacterium | reverse complement strand
GTTCACGATTATCAATCAGTTCAGGTTCTTCCTGCCCTTCCCAATTCGACGTCTGGCAATCATCGCATACGCGTTCCTCGTGTTTGAAGATCGTTTTGCCATAACGGTCTTGAATGCGGTCAATCAGCGATGGCTTGATACGTTTGCCGCCATTGGCCAATACTGAATAGGCCGACACCATTTTCAATACTGTCGTCTCACGTGAACCAAGCGACGATGCCAAACCACGAATGGGCTTCTCATAGATGCCGAAACGACGCGCGTATTCCGCGATCAATGGCATGCCCATGTCATTGGCTAGACGAACCGTCATCAGGTTGCGAGATCTTTCAATGCCAAGGCGCAGAGTTGATGGACCACCATATTTACCGCTGTAGTTTTTGGGTTCCCAAATGCCAAGCGTGCCGCCCTGATTTTTCTTGAACGGACCGTCCAGAACAACGGACGAAGGAGTGTATCCATTGTCGAGCGCGGCTGCATATACAAATGGTTTAAAGGAGGACCCCGGCTGACGCTTGGCTTGTGTTGCACGGTTGAATTGGGAATCTGAGAACGAGAACCCACCCATCATCGCCAGCACACGACCCGTGTGAGGGTTCATGGCAACCAGCGCACCTGAGACTTCTGGAACCTGCTCGAGTTTGTAATCACTTCCCCCTTTGAGAGAGACGTGGATGATATCACCGCGCTTCAAAACGTCATCAAAGCCTTTGGCTTTGACACGTTTGCGGGGCTTCCCTCTTTCCTTGACGGATAAAGATTTCGCCCAAGGCGCATCGTCAAAGAATATGCGTGTTTCAACACGATCCTCTGACAGACGTCTGCTGACTTCAATTTTTGGTCTCAAACCAATGCGCGCTGAAACAGCATCCACCTCTAAAACAACAGCCTGTTTCCAATCAGGACGGTCTGTGAGGCGTTTTACTTTTTTGAATGACAATCCCCAGTCATCGGCCACTTCAACTTCGGCATATGCGCCGTGGTAGCCTTTCTTGCGATCAAAGTTCATAAGACCTTTGGTCAGAGCCTTGCGCGCCATCAACTGCATTTTCGGGTCTAGCGTTGTGCGAATGGACAAACCACCTTCGTACAGAGATTTCTTGCCATAACGATCCAAAATCTGACGACGCACTTCTTCGGAGAAATAGCTAGCTGACGACAGATAGTTGCTTTGGGTGCGTGGGTTTACGCTCAATGGTTTGGTTTTGGCTTCTTCACCGCGTTTGGCAGTGATGTACCCATTGATCACCATACGGCCGATCACCCAGTTGCGCCGCTCAAGAGCGCGTTCAGTGTGCTTGTAGGGGTGATAGTTCTCCGGCGCTTTTGGCAAGCTGGCCAGATAGGCCACTTCATGGACGTCCAGATCACCGACAGTTTTGTCAAAATACGCGAGAGACGCGCCTGCCACACCGTAAGACCCGAGGCCAAAATAAATCTCGTTGAGATACAGCTCCAAAATCTTATCTTTGGAATAGGCTTCCTCAATACGGAACGCCAGCATCGCTTCTTTAATCTTACGATCTGCAGTTCGATCGCTCGTCAGCAAGAAGTTCTTCGCCACCTGTTGCGTGATAGTAGAAGCACCACGTGCACGAACAGACTTACCGCTGATCTTAGCTTCGAAATAGTCAAACCCAGCTTTGCCCAAGGCCAGATAGTCGATGCCATTGTGCGAGTAGAATTTCTTATCCTCAGCGGAAATGAAAGCGTGTTTCAAAAGACTGGGAATAGCCTGAATTGGAAGATACAATCGACGCTGGCGTGCATATTCAGCCATCAAGGCGCCGTCACCAGCATGAATACGGGTGGTCACTGGCGGTTCGTAATTGTTCAGAACTTCGTAATCAGGAAGTTCTTTGATTAAGTCTGCAGAATAGAGATAGACGCCTGCTGCGATCAAAACCACAGCGGCGGTGCCGATGCCAAAAAGATATCCGAAAAGTCTTAGAAACATATGATCAGCATTCCTCGAGGGGGCACGTGCATTTTTGTAATTGAAGCTGTTGGACGCTTCCAGAATAAAATTGGTAATTGTGTGGCAATTGGATGCCAGCGTGAAACCAATGAACCACTGTGACCCAAATACAACGAAATGCCCGTTCAAACATCAAGGTTATTGCTTGGATTCCAGACGCGGCTTGAAGAATGCCTCTATTGATTCGCTAATGATTTTGGCAGCCTTGGTTTGCCACTCTTGCGACTTCATCAGCTTTTCGTCTTCGACATTCGACAAATACCCCAGTTCAAGCAAGACAGAGGGAAATTCTGGTGCTTTCAAGACATAAAAATCTGCTGAGCGCATTGGGTTTTGGATAAGGCGCACCCGATCTTTCATTTGTCTCACCATCAAACGGGCAACGCCGACCGAGAACGCTTGTGTCTCGCGGCGTGTGAGATCGATCAAAATATCAGTCACTTTGGGTTGGGTTTTTGGCAGTGAAAGGCCAGCAACCAGGTCGGCGCGGTTTTGTTTCTGCGCCAGTGAACGAGACAGGGTATCGGACCCCTCCTCCGACAAAGTGTAAACCGTTGCACCGCGAATATTCTTTTGGCGCAACGAATCCGCATGGATAGAAATAAATAGGTCCGCATTATTGTTTTTTGCGAAAGCCACCCGATCGGACAAAGATACAAAACGATCATCTTCCCGCGTCATCAAAACTTTCAATTTGTGGTTGTTTGAAAGCGATGCCTTTAAATATTTCGCAAAACCGAGCGTGATCACTTTCTCAGCCGTTTTGCCTGCACCTGCCGCGCCACCGTCGATGCCTCCGTGACCAGGATCTAGCACAACTGTGAATGTCTTCTGGTCTTCAGGTTTTTTGTTCCCTGAACTCAGTGGTTTTCTCACCTTAACGGCTGGTGTCTTGCGCACTGCTGCTGCAAATTTTTCAGCAGAAGCGGTTACTAAATCCAACAGCAAACGATGACGGTTTTCTGATGTGACGTTTCTCAGACTGTGATTTTCGATCACAACATCTTTGGCCAATTCCAAAACGATGCGCGATTGACCCGGCGCAATTGCACCGTAACGAAAGTCTCTCACCAAGCCAGTGGGTAAGCGTTTGGCTTCACCGTCTAAACTGAAGGCCGTTTGCGAAAGGTCGATGATTATTCGTTGCGGATCAGCCAACAAATAAGTGTCGTATGTGACGGCCTTGTCAAAATCGACGATCAGGCGCGCTCTTTTATCATCCCCCACCACGCGAGCCGCAAATGCGATAGCAGCCCCTTCTTGTGCTGTCTTCTCTTGTGACGTCGCATTCTGCGCCCACGAACCAACCGAGAAAAATGCCGCCAAAAGAAAATTGGCTATAACAAGGACTGATACGATTGATCTCATGTATGACCTGTAGCCAATTTATGGTTAATACGCAGTAACGATTGACGTTTCGGGCCTTCTAACCCTGCAAATTACATTCAAGTTATCTGTGTCAAAAAATTGGCGCTTGTCTTTCATGGGCTGCAAGCCTACATTTCACACGCGGTAAATAGAATGCGCAACAGCAAAGCCGTGTCGGGGAATGTACAAATTTACAATCCTTACCCACTGATTTTATTTGATTTTATTTTTATCAATATTGGAACAGTGGAAATCGAGATTCGCCTGTCGGCTCAACAATGCTGATTGGAAACGCTCTTTTGACACGTTGTATGAGCTGTTTTGCAGTTTTACCGGAAATTCGAATTTGTGACCGCACGCCCCGCAAGAGTGGGCTGCGCTTCACGAACAAACAGCCCAGCAATCTATTTGACTGGGCAGCGTGTTGAAACCACGCATCCACCGTTCAAGCACGGAACCCCGTGTGAGATCATTTTTAGGCTGAGACTGAGCAAATGGCACAGGCGAAAAAGCAGACAAAAGAATTTGATGGAGGGCGCGTAATTGAGTTCCGCCCCGTCAATGCTTCACTGTTTGCGCAAATAAAACGCCCTGTTTGTTTCAAACCTGCACTTGCTAACCACGCGCGGCGCGCGACACAGCATCTGACAGATTTGCCAGTCCACATTACAGTCAGTTCCGACATTCTCATAACCTCCATTCCTCCCGCCCCTCCTGGACGCGGCAGACGATCGAGATTGAGATGTGCCGGAATTGCGGAAAGACAATTCAATGGCAAACAACAAGATGCTGATCGATGCGGCCCATCCGGAAGAAACCCGGGTCGCAATGGTTCGTGGCAACAAGGTTGATGAATTCGACTTTGAGTCGGAACACAAAACCCAGCTTCGCGGCAATATCTATCTCGCCAAAGTTACCCGTGTAGAACCTTCCCTTCAGGCGGCATTTGTCGACTATGGTGGCAACCGTCACGGCTTCCTCGCTTTCAGCGAAATTCATCCAGACTATTACCAAATTCCTGTAGCCGACCGTCAGGCATTGCTTGATGCGGAAGCAGAAGATGCTCGCATCGCTGAAGAAGCAGAAGCAAAGGCCCATGGTGATGATGAGGCCAACGGTGATGCAGAAGATGACGTAGAAGCGGAAGCAGCTGAAAAGCCTGCTCGAAAACGCCGTTCACGTCGCCGTGGCAAAAAATCTGCAGATGCAGATGCGAGTGAAGATGGTGAGGACGCAACAGAAGCAAAATCTTCAGACGAAGTGTCTGATGCAGATAAATCCCCTGCTCCCGAAGTCACCACTGACGAAGAAAGCGACAGCGACGACACCTCAATGTCTGCTGACAATGATGGTGATGATGTGGTTTCAGAACCTGCCGGCGAAGAGCCTGCAAAGAAACCTCGCAAACGCGCAACGCGTAAAAAGAAAGAACCCGTAGCTGAGGAAGCAACGGAAGAGACCACTTCTGAGCCATCTGGCGAAACCGAAGAAAAGCCGAAGCCGAAACGTCGGACTTCACGCAAGAAAAAGGTTGAAAGCCCAGAAGAAACGAACGCTGAGGAAAGCTCCACCGAAACCGTATCGGAAGATGCACCCGCAGAGGAAGCTCCAAAGAAACGTACACGTCGTACATCGCGCAAAAAGAAGGTTGAGGCATCTGATGATGTTGAAACACCGCGCGAGGACGCCATTGCTGCAGACGAAACGCCTGCGGAAAGCTCGGATTCAAAGGATGATGAAACGACGGAAGGTGAAGAAAAGCCGCGCAAATCTCGTTCGCGCAGTCGTTCCCGCCGCAGCCGTTCCAAAAAGCACAACAATGCTGACGACAGCAATGATTCAGACAATGGCAATAACGAAGTAGAAGCTGTTGGCGCTGAAGATGCTCTAGAGGAAGTGGCTGTGCCAGTTCGTCGTGCGACCCGCCGTCACTACAAAATTCAAGAAGTCATCAAACGCCGCCAGATTCTTTTGGTTCAGGTGGTCAAAGAAGAACGTGGTAACAAAGGCGCGGCTTTGACCACTTATCTGTCGCTGGCTGGTCGTTATTCTGTGCTGATGCCAAACACCGCTCGCGGTGGCGGAATTTCACGAAAAATCACCAATTCTGCAGATCGCAAGCGTTTGAAGGCCACAGCTTCTAAACTAGAAGTGCCGCAGGGTATGGGCGTTATTTTGCGCACCGCTGGTGCTTCACGCAGTCCAGAAGAAATTCAACGCGATTTCGAATACCTGATGCGCTTGTGGGAAAATGTCCGCACGCTCACGCTGGAATCTACCGCACCTTGCCTCACCTATGAAGAAGGCAGCTTGATCAAACGATCCATCCGCGATCTGTTCGACAAGGACACTGGCGAAATTCTGGTCGCCGGCGAAGACGGCTTCAAAGAGGCCAAAGACTTTATGACCATGCTGATGCCTGAACAGGCTAAGAACGTGAAGCTGTATCGCGATAAGGTTCCTATGTTCACGCGTATGGGCGTAGAAGCGCAGTTGGATGCCATGTTGCAACCACAAGTGACTTTGAAGTCCGGCGGATACCTCATTATCGATCAAACAGAAGCTTTGGTGGCGATTGATGTGAACTCCGGTCGGTCTACAAAGCAGCATTCGGTTGAAGACACGGCGACACAAACCAACCTGGAAGCCGCCGATGAAGTGGCACGTCAATTGCGCTTGCGCGATTTGGCTGGTCTGATCGTCATCGATTTCATCGATATGGAAGACAAGCGCAACGTCCGTAACGTCGAGAAGCGTCTGAAGGATGCTTTGAAAAACGATCGTGCGCGCATTCAGGTGGGCCGTATTTCCCACTTTGGCCTTATGGAGATGTCGCGTCAGCGCATTCGTGCCAGTGTTTTGGAATCTACGACCCAGACCTGTCCGACCTGTGATGGCCTTGGCCATGTGCGGTCCAGCTCTTCTGTCGCGTTGACCGTGGTTCGCGCCATTGAAGATCACCTTAACAAAAACTCTCGCAATCATTTGACAGTGAAGGTGAGCACCGAGACCGCGCTCTACCTGCTGAACACTAAGCGTGAGAGCCTCAGCGATCTGGAAACGCGTTTCGGTGTGAATATCACCATTGAAACGGACAATACATTGGGACTGAACCCGTGTGCGATTGAACGTGGCGAGCAATCAAACCGCAAGCCTGCGGCTGATACGGCCGTTCAGCCAGATACAATTGCGCCAACGGAAGCTGTAGAAGAGACCACCTCTCCTGCCGCAGCTGATGCTGACGCAAACGAAGAAAATGGCGAAGGCGATGGCAAGAAGCGTAAACGTCGGAGACGTCGTCGCCGCGGTGGGTCTGCGAACGGTGATGAAACAGCCAATGTTGATGGTGAAAACAGCGAAGAAGCGACTGCCGAAACAACTGCATCGGAATCTGTTGCGGAAGAACAGACCTCAACTGATGTTCCTGATGCGGAAGAGGCTGAACAAAAGCCAAAGCGTCGTTCGCGCCGCAAAAAGGCAGATGAAACTGTTGAAGCTGTTTCTGAGGAAAAAGAGACAACTGCTGAAGAAAGCGATGAAAAACCGCGCCGCACCTCACGGCCTCGCAAGTCAAAAGCTGAAAGCAAACCCGTTGAACAAGCTCCAGCTGTCGATGCAAATACAGATGGCGAGCCAGTAAAAGACGATACGGTTGCCACAGACGACGCACCGCGTGCGCCGCGCCGGAACACACGACGGGTGAAAGAGTCTGATGCGGAAACTGCTGCAGCTGAAGCCGCTGTTGAAGCTGTGTCCGAGCCTGCCGATGCACCAAAGGAAGACGCACCTAAGTCCAAAAAGGGCGGCTGGTGGCAGCGCAAGTTTTTCTAAGGCACGTGTGTTTTTGAAGCAGAATTGAAAACGGGCGACCTCCCCCCGGATGGTCGCCCGTTGTACCAATATCCCCAATTCCAATTATAAAATTGGCCCCACGTTGATATTGGAAACTGTTATAACTTTGATTATGCAGCGCTTTTCAAAGATGCGTGCAACTCACTGGCTTCTTCTTTGATGAATGCCAACAGTGCTTTTTCGTTTTCATGTGTTTCACCATCACGCTGAATGCGTTCGATCACCCAAGCCGCTTCGCTTGATGTCAAACGTTCTGCCTCAGCATGATTGGTAGCGATTTGCGCATTTTGTGTCTCGCGCTCTTGGTCTAAAACCTCGTGCAATGGACGCATTTCTGCAAATGCTGATTTCAAAGTGTTCACCAAGCCGTCAAACAAGCCATCGCCTGTCATGAACTTGTCTTTCGACAGCACAGCGGCACGGGATGGTTCTGTCCCATCAATTGTCGCCAACAGGTAATTCCCGATAGAGCGCACAAAAAGATCAGACCATGTCGGATCGTTTTCAGCTTCGATCGTGCGATCATTGAGATCAAACAGGAATTCTGCTTCCTCTTTTGAAATCGCCAAGCCGCTATCGCTGCCAAACCCGAAAATCATACGGCGCAGCAGTTCCACATCTGATTTACAAATGATTTGTTTTCCAGCCAAACGGCTCTGTGCCAAAGGCCCCTGATTGTTCAAAACGGCCTCGGAAACCTGCGTTAGAGCGAATGTGAGAAGTGATTGTGGTGCGGATTTGGCAACCTCAAACACTTTGACCAACATTTCCAAACGAACAGGACCATCTACGAGACCATTGCGCGAAATGCAGCTTTTCAACCAATCAGCGTTTTCTTCGCTGATATGCCCAACGGGCTCAGCCTGATTCACAATGTGATCAACCATGGCTTCGATGAAAAACTCGTCCCAGATCGCAGACTTCTCTTTCACAGCTGCATCAAGGGCAAACAAAGATTCCGCCTCAGTTCGGCAAAGCTTTGAATCCTTGAAATAATCCTGACGCAAATAACGCACATCATCGTTAGAAATGCGCCCACGCTCAATCATTTCAACCAGTTTGGTCGGAAGCTCAAGTTCACTCATCTCACGGCCCTTTCACCCAAAATCCTGCTGAGATGATGACAGTTACAAATTGAAATAGTGCAAAAAGGTCTGGTTAATCATTTGTGAAGTTTGGGGATGGGTGAA
>CALHHQ010000203.1 GCA_938030645.1 uncultured Rhizobiaceae group bacterium | reverse complement strand
GGCAAAGTGACTCTGATCAACATTTTTGCATCTTGGTGCGCGCCGTGTCGTGCAGAACACCCTGTGCTGATGTCGCTCTCAAAGAATCCCAAACTCACAATGTTTGGCATCAACTACAAAGATGTTGATGAGAACGCCTTGCGGTTTTTAGGTGCCTTGGGAAACCCTTACGACCGTGTCGGCACAGACCAAAAGGGACGCACCGCAATTGACTGGGGTTTTTACGGAATTCCAGAAACCCTGCTTGTCGGGCCAGACGGCATGATCCGCTATAAAATAGTTGGCCCGATTGGAGCAACCAAGTTCGAAGAACTTAAGTTGGAAATCGACAAACTGTTCAAAGAGCAGAGCTCCAATTCTTAGCCTTCGTCTTCTTCCAATGCGTGTCGTTGCATCATGGGGGTCTGGCTCAAAATAAATGCCATCGACAATCCAGTCATGCCCCAAAGCTTGAAACCAACCCAAAATCCTTCTGAAAAATTTCGCCAAACGATTTCATTGACCACTGCCAAAAACAAAAAGAACACACCCCATCGGAAGGTGAGAATGCGCCAACCTTCGTCATCCATGCTGAACGCAGTGTCCATGATGATCTGCAGCAGGCTTTTTCCAAAATACAATCCGCCCAACAGCGCAACGCCAAAAAGCGTGTTGATGATTGTGGGCTTCATTTTGATGAAAGTATCATTTTCAAAATACAGTGTCAGGCCGCCAAAAATGGTGACGATGACAAGCGTGACCAATGGCATGGCAGGAAGCGTTCGCGTGTAGAACCATGAAATCGCAATTGTGATCGGGGTCGCAACCATAATCACTGCTGTGGCTAAAAACAGCGGTTTGCTCAAAACTCCCGTAATACCAAATGCCTCAACGAAACGATCACCAAAGTTGAATGCCAGAACGAATAGAATAATCGGGCCAAGTTCCAAAGCAGTTTTCAATGCGGGCGAAATTTTCGCCTTTTCAGATGTTTCTTCCAAAAGAATTTCCTGATCTAGAGTTCGGTGCGACATTTTAATGTCACTTCTTATGACTATTCGTTGCGGGATATAACAGGGGTTCACTGCAAATTGAAACTCTGCGACTTTATCAGCATTAAGGCTTAGCTTCCGTCACTGGACGCGCAAGGCAAGATGGGCTTATAAAGCGGCCAAATCTCGAAAATTTATGCATCACGTAGGAGCCCGTTTGTATGACCCAATCGCTCGACAGCTTTAAAAGTAAGAAAACCCTCACTGTAAATGGTAAGGACTACACCTATTTCAGCCTCGTGGAAGCCGAAAAGAATGGCCTCACCGGCGCATCCAAACTGCCCTATTCCCTTAAAGTGCTTCTGGAAAACCTGTTGCGTTTTGAAGATGGTCGCTCTGTGAAGGCTGAAGATATCAAAGCTGTTGCCGAATGGATCGATAACAAGGGCTCTGCTGGCAAAGAAATCGCTTACCGTCCGGCCCGTGTTTTGATGCAAGATTTCACTGGCGTACCAGCTGTTGTGGATTTGGCAGCAATGCGTGATGCCACTTCAAACCTTGGTGGCGACACCGCCGCGATCAACCCGCAGGTTCCTGTTGATCTGGTGATCGATCACTCTGTCATGGTGGACAATTTCGGCAACGCCCGTGCTTTTGAACAAAACGTTGATCGCGAATATGAGCGCAACGGTGAACGCTACACATTCTTGAAGTGGGGCCAACAAGCATTTGAAAACTTCCGCGTTGTCCCTCCTGGAACAGGTATCTGCCATCAGGTTAACCTTGAGTATTTGGCACAAACTGTTTGGACCAAAGAAGTTGACGGTGAAACGATTGCCTATCCTGACACACTTGTGGGCACAGACTCCCACACAACAATGGTCAATGGATTGTCCGTTCTAGGTTGGGGTGTTGGCGGCATTGAAGCGGAAGCAGCAATGCTCGGCCAGCCCGTCACCATGTTGATTCCAGAAGTTGTTGGTTTCCGCCTTGAGGGCAAAATGCCAGAAGGCATCACAGCCACTGACCTTGTTCTCGTCATCGTACAAATGCTGCGTGAACGTGGCGTGGTTGGTAAGTTTGTTGAATTCTACGGCCCAGGCCTCAACAACCTTACATTGGAAGACCAAGCAACAATCGCCAACATGGCTCCAGAATATGGTGCAACATGTGGCTTCTTCCCAATCGACAAAGACACAATTAGCTATCTTGAATCTACAGGCCGCGACAACGACCGCGTTGCTTTGGTCGAAGAATACGCCAAGGCCCAAGGCATGTGGCGCGATTCAGATGCTGCTGATCCAGTGTTCACCGATACACTAGAATTGAACCTTGCAGACGTTGTTCCTTCAATCTCTGGTCCAAAGCGCCCACAAGACCGCGTTGTTCTTGCTGGCGCCGACAAAGCTTTTGTTGACACAATGAAAAAAGAGTTCGGCAAAGACGGCCGTGGTGACCGCGTGAAAGTGGCCAACCAAAACTTTGATCTTGGCAATGGCGACGTTGTGGTTGCTGCGATTACATCTTGCACCAACACATCCAACCCATCTGTTCTGATCGCTGCCGGTCTTGTTGCACGCAACGCCCGCGCGAAGGGTTTAACAGTCAAGCCTTGGGTGAAAACATCACTCGCACCTGGTTCACAGGTGGTGACAGATTACCTCGACAAAGCTGATCTTTCTAAAGAATTGGATGCCATGGGCTTTAACCTCGTGGGTTATGGTTGCACAACATGTATTGGTAACTCGGGTCCGCTGCAGGAAGACATCTCAAACGCCATTCATGAAAATGATTTGGTTGCTTGTTCCGTTCTTTCTGGCAACCGAAACTTCGAAGGCCGGATTTCACCAGACGTGCGCGCAAACTATTTGGCTTCGCCGCCACTGGTTGTAGCTTACGCGATTGCCGGTTCGCTCTATGTCGACGTCGCCAAAGATTCTCTCGGAAAAGACCAAGATGGACATGATGTATTCTTGAAGGACATCTGGCCATCAAGTGCTGAGATCGCAGAAATCATGCGCGAAACGATCAATGAAGATATGTTCCGCACACGCTATGGCGACGTGTTCAAAGGTGACACGGCTTGGCAAAGCATCAATGCTGGCGAAGGCGACACATACGGATGGGACTCTGCATCCACCTACGTGCAGAACCCACCTTATTTTGAAGGCATGTCCATGGAGCCTGATGCGGTCAAAGATATCGAAGGCGCCCGCGTTTTGTCTTTGTTCAAAGACTCCATCACAACAGACCATATCTCACCTGCCGGTGGTATCGCTGGCAACAGTCCTGCAGGTGACTACCTGCGCAGCCATCAGGTTCGTCCGGTTGAGTTCAACTCATACGGTTCACGCAGAGGCAATCACGACGTGATGATGCGAGGCACATTCGCCAACATCCGCATTAAAAACCAAATGCTCGATAATGTGGAAGGTGGCTATTCCAAGCATTATCCATCTGGTGAGCAAGGCGCGATGTACGATGTTGCCATGCGCTACAAGGATGAAGGTGTTCCGTTGGTTATCTTTGCTGGTAAAGAATACGGTTCAGGCTCTTCCCGTGACTGGGCGGCCAAAGGCACACGCCTCTTGGGTGTTCGCGCTGTGATCGCAGAAAGCTTTGAGCGTATCCACCGTTCCAACTTGGTTGGCATGGGTGTTCTGCCGCTCGTGTTCACAGGTGGCGACAGCTGGGAAGGCCTCGGCCTAACAGGCAATGAGAAAGTCTCAATCGCTGGTCTTGGTAACCTCACTCCGCGTCAGGAAATGAAAGCCACGATCGAAATGGAAGATGGCTCGACAAAAGAGATCACCCTCCTATCTCGCATCGATACAGAAGATGAGCTGGATTACTTCAACAATGGTGGAATTCTTCACTACGTGTTGCGCAATCTGAACCGCGAAGCTGCATAAACCACTTCGCCATAAAAGTTTTGGAAGGCTCCGATTGAAACATCGGGGCCTTTTTTATTCTACCTCGCATGGACGTGACGCAGATGTGAGTTGCATGTGAGTGGCTCCGTGATCATTGTAAGATCAGAAAAGACAAATGGGCATTCGAACATGAAGAATTCTCTCAGGAATTGGAATATTGGCAAGCAGTTGAAGACAACTGCGTCAGCTTTGGCACTCTTTGTCGCTCTTGGAGCGCAAAGCCTCAGTCATGCCAATGAAACCCAGCCAATTGCTGTCGTTGAGATGTTCACATCGCAAGGTTGTTCCTCTTGTCCACCTGCCGACAAAGTCGTCGCCGCCTATGCGAAAGACAACAATGTTCTCGCACTCTCCATGCATGTGGACTACTGGAACTATTTGGGATGGAAAGACACGTTCTCAAAGCCCGAATTCACCAAACGCCAACAAAACTACGCAGTCTCTTTTGCCCGACGTGGCGTGTATACCCCGCAAGCAGTTGTCAACGGACGCAACCATGTTGTGGGGTCATACGGTGCAGAGATCACCGACTTGATCAAACGATATAAAACCAGCAACCGCGGTTTGGATGTCCCAATCACTGCATCGGTAAATGGCGACACCGTCAATATCAAAACCAGCGCCCAAGCAGGAGATGCAACGCTTTACATTGTGTATTTTGACAAAAAGCGGAACGTGAAGATCAAACGGGGTGAAAATTCCGGTAAGACGATCACCTACCACAATGTGGTCCGTAATATTGCAACACTTGGCATGATGAAACAGGGCAAAATGGATATCACAATGCCCATGGCTGAACTGAAAAGTCACGGGGCTGAAGCCTGCGCAATTATTTTGCAGAGAACTACGAAAAACGGGACACCGGGCGCAATCATCGGTGCCACTGTGATCAACAGTCTCAACAATTCTTAATAGGCTTCTGCGCCCAAAAAAGAAGGTCGACCGCTCTTCTCAAACGATCGACCTTCTAAAATGTGCACTATCTCCGGGGAAGAGAAAGTCCCGCCGCATCAAACTGATGAACAGGGCCCGTTGGGTATATACTTGCTCAAATCATTCGTCCCAGGGGGGCTGGGGGGCTGTGAACGAGACGAAAAATCCAAACAAATTGCCGGGGCAACAAATACCAATTTAGCGTCAACTTAGGCTGAAACGGGGAATTGTTATGGCGAAATTGTGGCCGTAAGGCTGATTTGGTAAACACCTGTTTCAGAGTATTTCATCCAGTGATCGCAAATTATCTATATAACACAATAACTTACGTAGCGTCAGATAATTGAATGCCACTCGTTCTGGCCGCCCTTTTCCCTTGAACATCAAGAGTTTTCGACACAAACTCGCGACAACGAATACAAGAAACCCTGTTGCGGAATTACTTTGGCCCAAAACGCACCGAAAAACACTTCTGCTGATCTCATCTCGTTGGCTTCCCGCAAACCACTTACAAGTTCAGGCATTGCAAACTCCATCGTGTCATCAACCGGCAATCCGGTAAAACCATCTCAGATCAGTTTCAATCGACAAGAACTTTCAGCCATCTTGCGCATTTACGGATTCAAAGTGGCCGATGGTGAATGGCGTGATTACGCGATTGACCATCTTAAGGATCGCGCTGTGTTTTCAGTTTTCAGACGAGCAAATGAAGCCGCACTCTATCGTATAGAAAAAGATCCAAAGCTTGCTCGCCGCCAGGGCGCTTATTCAATTGTCGACACCAATGGACGCATTCTTAAGCGCGGACAGGAATTGCCACAGGTTCTGAAACTGTTTGAAAAGCAATTGAAGCTGGTGGAATAGGCGCTTTTCATCTTATAGAAGCCCATGTCCTTTCACGCCTCTATACTCACTCTCTATCCTGATATGTTTCCAGGGTCTCTCGGCCAGTCTTTGGCTGGGCGTGCTTTAGAGCGTGGCGATTGGACATACGAAACCGTTGCCATTCGAGACTTCGGCGAAGGCAAACACGCCAACGTGGACGACACTCCAGCTGGTGGTGGAGCTGGTATGGTCTTGCGGGCAGATGTTTTAGGTCAAGCTATTGATGCCGCATCCCCTTCAGATGATGCGCGCCCTCGCTTGTTGATGTCACCACGTGGCAAGCCGCTTACTCAAAATCGTGTGCGCGAATTCGCGGCTGGTGAAGGCGTTTTGATTGTTTGCGGTCGTTTTGAAGGTGTGGACCAGCGGGTTATAGATGCCCGCAATCTCGAGGAAGTCTCCATTGGTGATTATATTTTGTCAGGCGGAGAAGTCGCAGCCACTGTTCTTTTAGACGCGATTGTTCGGTTGTTGCCCGGTGTGATGGGCAACGATGTATCAGGCACCCATGAGAGTTTTGAAAATGACCTTTTAGAACATCCTCACTACACACGCCCAGCAGTTTGGGAGGGCCATGCGATCCCTGAAGTGCTCACATCCGGCAATCACAAAAAAATTGCTGAGTGGCAACGCGAGCAATCTGAAACTCTGACCCAAGCGCGTCGCCCGGATTTGATCGCCAAAAGGCAGAAAACCCTAGACAAAGACTGACTTCTGGCCTAAAGCACCCTCGATTTTCGGAAAAACCGAATTGACGGGTGAATTCGCCTTGGTCGTTCACATTTGTGAAAACCATCCGGCGGCTGGCAAGACTTTTGTTTTGACACAGCGTTCGGATCAGGCGCTCTGGCTTGCTTATAAACAAAACAGCGTTTGCTAAATCCTTGCAAATAAAGGGGCGGCAACGTGATGAAAAGGTAGATACGATGAATATCATTGAGCAGCTCGAAGCCGAGCAAGCCGCTTCTATTGAAGCAAAACGTGAAATCCCACCATTCTCCCCAGGCGACACAGTTCGCGTGCTTGTGCGCGTGACAGAGGGCAGCCGGACCCGTGTTCAGGCCTATGAAGGCGTTTGCATTTCACGCAAAGGTGGTGGCATCAACGAAAGCTTCACAGTTCGCAAAATTTCTTACGGTGAAGGCGTGGAACGTGTGTTCCCAATTTATTCTCCGCTGGTTGAAGGCGTTGAAGTCATTCGCCGCGGTAAAGTCCGTCGTGCTAAATTGTACTACCTACGCGGTCGTCGCGGTAAGTCTGCACGTATTGTCGAAAACACTGGCGTTCGTTCAAAGAAACTCAACGAGGCGGAACGCGCTGCATTCTTGGCTGAAAAGCAACGCATCGAAGCTGAAAAAATTGCAGCCGCTGAAGCGCTCGCAGTCGAAAAAGCTGCTGAAGATGCAGCTGCGGCAAAGGCCGCGGAAGAAGCCGCTGCTGCTGAGGGTTCTGCTGAATAAGCAAGCCATTTCGGATCCATATTCAAAGGGCGTAGATCATTAAGATCTGCGCCCTTTTTGTTTGTGTGGTTTAGAACTGAATTTCTATGCCATCTTTTTGATATTCAACGTTGCCACCGCGCAACAATTTCACACTGGCTGAATAGATCTTACCAGCCACGCCCGGCGTCTTTCGGCCAGCAAACGCAGTGTAAGTTGCCTGATGTTTGGTCAACGGCTTACCTGCGCTGCTGGCATAAACACCATCTTCATTTCTGATTTCGAGAACCACCTCATCGCCTTTACGCAGATTGATGAACTTTGCATAGAAAACCAGTGGCGTGTTTGTCGTAGGGCGCTCAACGTCGTTTTTCAGCAATGTCTTCCCGTCAACGGCACCATCGGCGAAGCCGTAATCCATCAGAGGCACATTGCGTGACATCATATCTGCCCAAGCTGACTTGGAAAAAAGACTGTTTGCAGATTGAGCATCACACCCCTCACCAGCCTGCAAGTTTGTGAGTAGATCACGTACTTTTCCATCCTTACGAATGGTCACATGCACATGAGGAAATTGAGTTGAGCCTGACAAACCAACACGTCCAATGGGCTGACCACGTGTGACCATGTCACCCGGCTTTACGAGCAAACTACCCTTCGCGAGGTGGCACGATTGAGATGACCATCCATCATAGCCAGCAGAGCCGTGATCAATAACAACGCCATTGCCACACTCACGACCTTTGACAGCTGCAAAGTCTGCTTTAGTTTCAACCAATTTGTCATCTGCACCATCGCGCGCACGCAGCACCACACCATCAGCCATGGCAAGGACAGCAACACCTTCGTTCATCTCTAGAAAACTGCGCACGCGAATATCCGTGCCTTTGTGACCGTTGTAGGTTGCTTGCCCGCACAACGGATCCAATCGACCTTTCGTGAGATCGATATCCATCATATTCTGCAAGAAACAGCTTGGCCCAGATAAACAATCAATGGGTGCTGAGAACTGAGGTAACGTCTGCGACTTTGCTGATTGCAAACCAGCATGCCCCAAAAAAGCGAAAACAGTTAGCGCCGTTACAGATCGAAAATTCAAACCATTGCTCCTGATACCCAATATGTTTGAAGACCCTTTTGCTTGAAAACAGATGGTCTTCGTTTTAAGCCACATCAGACAATTCAGCCTGTTCGACTTTCTTTCCTTAGCAGGCCATCAAGACAGGACAAAATAATGGCAAACCGCAAACTTTTTCTTCTTCCCGGTGATGGTATTGGCCCGGAAGCATTTGCAGAAATGCGCAAGATTATCGATCACATGAATGCGGAAGAAGGCGCAGGGTTTGAATTTGACGAGGGTCTTGTTGGCGGTTCGGCTTACGATGCCCACGGCGAAAGCATTTCTGATGCTGACATGGAAAAGGCGATGGCGGCAGACGCTGTGATCTTCGGAGCCGTTGGGGGACCCAAATGGGACAGTGTCCCCTATGACCAACGCCCAGAAGCCGGCCTTCTACGTCTGCGCAAAGATATGCAACTGTTTGCGAATCTGCGCCCTGCAATCTGCTATCCAGCACTTGCTGGTTCTTCATCATTGAAACAAGAATTGGTCGAAGGATTGGATATTCTTATCTTGCGTGAGTTGACGGGTGGAGTGTATTTCGGCGAACCCAAAACCATCGAAGATCTTGGCAATGGCCAGCAACGTGCAATTGATACGCAGGTTTATGACACTTACGAAATCGAACGCATTTCAGCGATGGCCTTTGAATTGGCACGTACCCGCAACAACCATGTCTGCTCTATGGAAAAGCGCAATGTCATGAAATCCGGCGTGCTGTGGAATGAAGTTGTTACAGCCACGCACCAAAACGGTTATGAAGATGTGGAGTTGTCGCACATGTTAGCAGACGCTGGAGGCATGCAGCTTGTGCGTCAGCCAAAGCAGTTTGATGTCATTGTAACCGACAATCTGTTTGGCGATATGTTATCTGATGTGGCAGCAATGTTGACCGGTTCGCTGGGTATGTTGCCATCAGCTTCTTTGGGAGCGCCTGATCCAATCACCAAAAAACGCAAAGCCATGTACGAACCAGTCCACGGCTCCGCTCCAGACATTGCCGGCCAAGGTATTGCCAACCCAATCGCGATGATTGCTTCTTTGGCCATGTGCTTGCGCTACTCATTTGAAATGATTTCAGAAGCCAACCGTTTGGAAGCTGCTATCGCAAAAGTCTTGGATGATGGTCTGCGCACAGGAGAC
>CALHHQ010000202.1 GCA_938030645.1 uncultured Rhizobiaceae group bacterium | reverse complement strand
CCCATATTTTGTAACAAAAGCTGAGTGTTGCCGCCGTCGGGAATGAGAGCAATAGCAGCGAATGCCATATAAATAGTGGCATCGTCTGCCATAGTCACCAAATCGCAATTCATCGCATAAGCAGCGCCAATGCCTGCTGCGGTTCCATGGATTTGTGCGATCCAAATTTTGTCGCTTTCGGCAATGCCAACAAGTGCCGGTTTGTATTCTTTGTTGATGTGGTCTGGATCGGGTCTGTCCATGCCACCGCCAAGGTCAGCACCTGCACAAAACCCTCGTCCTTCACCTTTCAAGATCACGACGCGCACTTCATCCATGGCATTTATTTCAACAACCGTTGTTCGCAGTGCTGCGCGCAACTCATCATTCAAGGCGTTGAATCGGTCGGGACGGTTGAGGGTGACAGTTGCAACTGCGCCTTTAACGGAAGTTTTGAGCACGTCTTGCATCATTGGAATTCCCTGACTTTGTGTTTGCTGCATCGAAAACAGCTTGAAAGAAAAGTGCAAGTCTCAATTTGTGTTAACCGCCAGAATAAGCGTCATGTGGACTTTCATTCATGAAGCGGTGCAAACTCACGCACAGAACGAACTGACAGCTGAATGACAAGTATATGGTTGCAACACTTAAGGACGTAGCTGAATTGGCGGGTGTATCGCGTTCGGCTGTTTCTCGAACCTTTACAGAAGGTGCTTCGGTGTCTCGTAAAACACGTGACAAAGTTCAGGTTGCTGCAGCTGAGCTGGGTTATCGCCCGAATTTTTTGGCGCGCAGTTTAACGACCCGCCGAACGAAGATGATTGGCCTTGTGTCCAACAATTTTCACAATCCGATTTTTCTTCAAGTGTTCGATCTATTCACCAAAGGCTTGCAGGAGCGAGGACTTCGGCCTTTGCTGGTCAATCTTTCTGACGAAACAGATCCGCAAAACTCGCTTGAAATGTTACGCCAATATTCTGTTGATGGGGTGGTGATTGCTTCTTCAACATTGCCGCCAGATTTTGCTGAAGCGTTTCAGGAAGTTGGTATGCCTGTAGTTCATGCGTTTGGGCGCTACACAAACACACCTAAAGTGAACATCGTTGGTATTGATAACAAAAACTGCGGGCGCATTGCAGCAGAGCACTTGGTGTCAAAAGGTTATACCAACATCGCGTTTATGGGCGGGCCGCAATCGGCGACATCCACACAAGACCGACTTGAAGGATTTATGGCTGCGTTGAGCGAGCGGCCTGATGTCAAAAAGTCATTCAGTTTTGCCGACGCTTACAGTTATGAAGCTGGCTTTCGCGAAATGTCGCGACTGATTGAGAATGACCATGCGGATGCATATTTTTGTGGTGATGATGTTTTGTCGATTGGGGCGTTGAGTGCGGTGCGCAAATCTGGCCGAAACGTTCCAAATGACATTGGAATTATTGGTCTCAACGATATGGAAATGTCCAGTTGGGGCGACATCGATCTCACGACTATCCGCCAGCCAATGGAAGAAATTATTGCTACTGCAATTGACGTGATGGTTGACAGTTTGGACAAGCCGGATGGTGCCCCCGCCACCCGGCTGTTTCCGTGTACGGTTGTCGAACGCGGAACGCTGCGCGCTTAACTACCTGAACATTGGTGGGCGAGCGTCCACCCATTTGCCATTTTCAGATGCTGAATCCACACAGTTGTGAACCGCTGCCATGGAACGTAAACCGTCTTCGGCGCGCGGGTACAGATTGGCTGCAGGATCGATCGGACGACCTTCTTTTTGCGCTGCAATCGCTTCTGCTAAATCAGAATAGATGTTTGCAAAAGCCAAGGGCATTCCTTCTGCATGGCCCACAGTGACGCGTGATGTGCGATCTGCTTCTGGGGACAGATTGTCTTCTCCGCGTTCGATGATTTGAAGACGTTCACCGAGCGGCATCCAGTACAATTGATTGGGTTGTTCCTGCGTCCAACGCAAACCACCTTTTTCGCCGAACACTTGAATGCCCAGACCGTGTTGGCGACCAATGGCAACGGACGATGTCCACAAACGCCCCACGGTTCCACCATCCATACGGAAATTGACCATGGCATCATCTTCTAACTCTCGACCGTCCAGGCAGGATGCAAAATCTGCTGAGAGTTTTTCGACTTCTTGGCCTGTTACAAAGCTCGCCATATGCATGGCGTGAATGCCGCAATCGGCAAATTGAGCTGACACACCAGCTTGTTTGGGATCATAGCGCCATCGAACGCGTGGGTTGTCTGCATCGGCGGCATCAGCATGGTGGCCGTGGGCAAATTCCGCAACGACCAGACGAACTTTCCCCAAGTCTCCACGAGCAACCATTGCTTTCATATGGCGCACAAGCGAATAGCCCGTATAACCGTAATTGACTGCGCAAATTTTTCCGGTGGCTTGGGAAATCTTTACAATTTCCTCGCCTTCTTCAACCGTCATGGTCATTGGTTTTTCACACAGCACGTTGAAACCGCCTTCAAGGAAAGCCTTGGTGATTTCAAAGTGTGTCGCATTGGGTGTTGCAACCGTGACCAAATCAATGCGGTCATCGCGAGCGGTCTCACCCTCCAACATTTCCTTCCAGTCGCCATAGGCGCGATCTTGGACGATCCCTAATTTTTGTGCATATGCACGTCCTGCATCTGGATTGTGATCGAGTGCTCCGGCGGCAAATTCAAAGGCGCCATCCAGTCCTGCCCCAAGTCTGTGTGCTGGCCCGATTTGGCTGCCTTCGCCACCGCCAATCATGCCCCAGTTTAATTTTGTCATGATCAAATTCCTAAAAGCCGATAGACTGAAGATATGTGCGGTTGAGCTGTGCATCATGTTGAGGTGACGTATCACCTTCAGGGTCACAATCCTGTTCTACCGTGCACCAACCTTTGAAATCGTTTTCGATCAATATTTTACGGACGGCTTCAAAGTCTACGTCACCATCACCAAGGTTGCAGAAAATACCTTGGGCACAGGCATCATAGAACCCAGTGCGGTTTGCCACGACTTCCTTTTTAACTTTTGGATCGATGTCTTTGAAGTGCATGTATGAAATACGATTGATGTGTTTTTTCATGAAGTTCACTGGATCAAAACCAGCATAGGAATGATGACCCGTGTCGAAGCAAATTTTCAAAATGCTGTCGTCAATTTCGTTCAAGAGACGCTCAAGTTCGGGTTCAAAATCCATAAAGCCAGCAGCATGCGCATGAATGCCAACGGTGAGACCGTATTCTTCACTGCTCATCTTTGCGATTGTGCGAAAGCGCTCCACATAGGCTTTCCATTCTGCGGCATCCATTTGTTCTGCTTCATCACTGCGGCCAGCAGTTGGCGCTCTGCGCGGAGAGATTGAATCAATCAGAACCAAGTGTTCTGCACCATGGGCGGTCAATGCTTTGCATGTGCGGACTGATCCATCCATCACATCATCCCAGGCTTCTGCATCATGAAATGGGCGAAACACTACGCCGCCGATCAGTTCAAGATGGAATTCATTCAAACCCTCAGATAGTTCCGCCGGGTCTTCTGGCATGAAGCCAACAGGACCTAGTTCAATACCCTTGTAACCCGCTGCCGCATTTTCTTTGAGAACAGTTCTCCAAGCTGGGTTGCGTGGGTCATCTGCAAATTCGACACCCCACGAGCATGGCGCGTTGCCTATTCTGATTGTCATTTATATTTATCCTTGAATGTCTTGAATTTTGAGCCACTTTTTGGTGCGGCTGGATTCGAGTGCTGCCGATACGACACGGTTCACTTCCATGCCTTCGCGAAACGTTGGCCATTTGTTTTCATTGGAAGCGATCGCTTCGAGGAAGTCTTTTGCCTCGATGATAATTTGATCTTGATACCCTGTGCCATGGCCTGGGCCTTGGCAAAAAGGCAAATAGTCTGGATGGGCAGGGCCTGTAAGAATTTTGCGAAAACCGCGCTCGGCTTCTGGGCCTTCTGCTGTGTAAAGCCAGATGGCGTTTTGGTCTTCTTGGTCAAATCTGATCGCACCTTTGGTGCCGGTGATCTCGTAAATGTACCCCATCTTGCGACCCGTCGCGACGCGGCTGAAAAACAAGCTGCCCATCGCACCGTTTTCAAAACGACACATGAATTGCGCCTGATCGTCGTTGGTGACTTCGCCGCCGGGTCGTTTGTTATGAACAGTTTCGACTTCTGCAATGAGACTTGCGATGGGTCCGACAAGCGCGCGTGCTGCATTGATCATATGAGGGGCGAGATCACCCATTGTACCATTGGCATCGTCTCGCGTGCGCCAAGTGGCAGGTGTTTCAGGATCTGAGAAAAAGTCTTCCGTGTGTTCGCCACGAAACCATGTGATGTCGCCAATGCGGCCCTCTTTAATGAGGTTGCGCGCATACTGGGATGCGGGTGTGCGGATATAGTTGAAACCAACCATATTGATGCATTTTGATGTTTCTGCAGCGTTCACCATGGAGATGCTATCAGCGAGATTTGCACCCAACGGCTTTTCGCAGAACACAGGTTTTCCCAATGCAAAGGCCGCTTCTGCGATTTCCCTGTGAGTTTCTTGAGGAGAGGCGATCACAATAGCTTCGACAGCTTTGTCAGATACGAGTTCTTGCCAATCTGCAGCCGCTCGATTGAACCCATATGCCTGCCTATATTTTTCTGATGATGCTGGGTTTGAGCCGCAGATCATTTCCAGCTTCGGACGCAGGGGTAAATCAAACACCGATGCCACTGCACTCATTGCAACGGAATGGGCCTTTCCCATATAGCCACCACCGATAATTCCAATGCCAATTTCTTTCATTGTGCAGCCTTTGTAGAAAATGTTTGCAACCGGTTGCAAAACTTGTATCGTTCTAACTGAGATTTTTGGCGTGAACAATAATGAAAATAGAATATTGATCAGATTCACGGAAAGAAAACGAGTAGTGGAATGAGCACAGTCCGATTAACAACAGCCCAAGCAATCATTCGATACATCGCTGCGCAGTTTATTGAAATTGATGATGTGAGACAAAGAGTTTGTGGCGGTGGCTTTGGTATTTTCGGCCATGGCAACGTGACGTGCTTGGGCGAAGCGCTTTACGATCACAAGGAGAGTCTGCCTTTATATCGGGGGCAAAACGAACAGAGCATGGGCTTTGCTGCCGCTGCGTATTCGAAATACCATCTGCGCCAGAGGTTTATGTTTTGCACCGCGTCCGCTGGCCCGGGTACTGCGAACCTTTATACATCTGCCGCACTGGCTCACGCCAACCGATTGCCAATGTTGTTGTTGTGCGGAGATGCATTTTTGACACGATTGCCGGACCCGGTTTTGCAACAACTGGAGCATTTTGGAAATCCAGCTTTGGGTGTGAATGACGGCTTCAAGGCAGTCTCCCGTTATTGGGATCGGATCACACACCCTGCACAAATCATTCAATCTCTCCCCGCTGCATTTGCGACTATGTTGGACCCTGCAGATTGCGGGCCAGCATTTCTTGGTTTGCCGCAGGATGTTCAAGGGTGGGCCTATGACTATCCCGTTGAATTCTTTGAAGAACGGACCCACCGCATTCGACGTGTTCAAGCGGATGAAAATGAAATCGCAGATGCAGCCTCACTTTTGAAGTCAGCCGAGCGTCCGATCATAATTGCTGGTGGCGGTGTGCAATATTCACGAGCTGTTTCTGAACTCACTGAATTTGCAGAAACTCACAATATTCCTGTTGTTGAGACCATTGCTGGTCGGGCAAACTTTATCAATGATCATGATCTGAATATCGGTCCGCTCGGTGTGACCGGCTCTAATAGCGCGAACGCGATCGCCGAAAAGGCTGATGTAATTCTGTCAGTCGGCTCACGCCTGCAGGATTTCACAACGGGGTCTTGGACGGCGTTTGCTCAAGATGCGAAACTGATCTCGCTCAATGCTGCGCGTCACGATGCTGGCAAGCATTTGTCTTTACCTGTGGTCGGTGATGCCAAGCTTGGTTTGACAGCGATGAGTGATGCAATAGGGGGCTATTCAGCGCCGCAGAATTGGGTGGCGCTAGCTCAGAAAGAACGTGCTGGCTGGGACGATTACGTCAAAAGAAATGTGAATCCGAAAAACGGACCAAATTCCTACGCACAGGCGATTGGTGTCGTGAATGCGCTGTGCGACAAGCGCGATCGCGTTGTTGCAGCGGCAGGCGGATTGCCAGCAGAAGTCACAGCAAACTGGCGGACGCTGGATATTGGCACGGTTGATGTGGAGTTCGGGTTTTCATGCATGGGTTATGAAATTGCGGGCGGCTGGGGTGCGCGTATTGCGCAGTCCGAGAACGAACCCGACTCCGACACAATAGTTTTTGCAGGAGATGGTTCATATTTGCTGATGAACTCTGACGTTTATTCTTCAGTTCTCACGGGCAAGAAGATGATCTTGTTGGTTTTGGACAATGGTGGTTTTGCCGTCATCAACAAATTGCAAAACAACACTGGCAACGAAAGCTTCAACAATTTGATTGCGGATTGCCCCACTGTGCCCGAACCATTTGCAGTTGATTTTGAGGCACATGCTAAATCTATGGGTGCACTGGCCGAAACGGTGGCTTCGCCTGCTGAATTGGCAGAGGCTTTCAAGCGCGCCAAGGCCGCAGACAAAACGTCTGTCATTGTGATGAAGGTGGACGCATTTGAAGGCTGGACAACGGAAGGTCATACTTGGTGGGAAGTTGGAACGCCTGAAGTGTCGCAACATCAAAAGATACGAGATGCCCACGCAGAAGTAGAAGCTGAACGCGTGCGTCAGCGCAAGGGTGTGTGATGAACTTGTTTGAAGGCATTCGACAGAACAATTTTCTGGTTGTTGGTCGTGCAGGAATGGATTTGTTTCCAGACCCGCCCGGCACGAAAACAGAAGAGGCCACGAATTGGATCAGTGATCTTGGTGGATCGTCAGCCAACATCGCCGCAGGTATTTGCAAGTTTGGCGGCAATGCTTCGCTTTTGACATCTGTTTCAGATGATTCTGTTGGGCGGTTTTGTGTCAACCGATTGAAGCATTATGGGGTCGACGTATCGCATGTGAAACCGGTCGGCGGTGAGTATAGAAATTCTTTGGCACTCTATGAAACTCGTGTTGATGATCATCAATCTGTTATCTATCGCAATGGCGCCGCCGATTTTCAGGTGACAGAAGCGGATGTGCAAAGTGTCGACTACAGCCAGTATGGGGCCTTGATCACTGCCGGCACAGTGTTTGCATCGGAGCCATCTCGTTCAGCAACATTTGCTGCATTTGATCTGGCTAAAAAGGCTGGATTGCCTATCATTTTTGACGTGGATTATCGTCCTTATTCTTGGCCATCTCCACAGGTCGCAGAAGACGTCTTGTCTCATGCTGGTTCCATGAGCGATGTGATCGTTGGCAATGATGAAGAGTTTGGTTTCATGGCTGGTGGCATCGAAAAGGGTTTGAACAAAGCACGTGAATTGGCGAAAACAACAGCCTCATTGGTCATTTATAAGATGGGTGAAAAGGGTGCTGTTACATTCGCAAACGGTGAAGAAATTCGAACCGGAATCTATCCTGTGACAGCATTGAAGCCGACAGGGGCGGGTGACAGTTTCATGGCCGGTTTGATGTCTTCTCTCGCGGACGGTATGGAATTGCGCGAAAGTGTTTTACGGGGCTCAGCCTGCGCCTCAATGGTTGTTGCTAAACCCGGTTGTGCACCAGCTATGCCAAACAAAGAACAGCTTGAAAAATTTTTAGCGACCCATTCCGGTGTCGTCGACGCTTAATCGAAACAGGAATCTTTAGATATGCATATCGCTCCATACGACAACAAAAACAGCCCCATTGTGGATGTGAATGATGCGACTGTGCCGTTGAACTATTTCAACATTGTGAAACTGAAAAAGGGGCAGGCATTCGAATATTCTGTCCCTGGGTTTGAAACCTGCATTGTGCCTGCAACAGGTTCTATTGACGTGAATGTTGAAGGCTTCAAGGCCGCAGATCTTGGCGGGCGTGGTGTTGATGTTTGGGATGGAGATCCAGAGGGGGTGTATGTGCCAACCGCTGCGAAAGCCGAGTTGGTTTGCATGTCGGATGAAGCTGAAATTTTTGTTGCAGGTGCGAAGTTCGACAAAGTTTTGGACGCGTTTGCGGTGCGCAATGATGAACTCGATTTGGTTCAATATGGTTCCGATGACACCAAAACCCATCGCAAAATCAAGCATATTTTAGGTCAAAAGCAGGCTGATAAAGTTGGTCGGCTTTTGGTCAGTGAATTGTACACGGTTGGGCAAGGCGGTTGGTCCGGCTTTCCATCTCATAAACATGATACAGATCGACTGCCTTTGGAAACACGTCACGACGAAACCTACAATTTCCGTTTCCGTCCCAACTATGGGTCTGGCGTTCAAATGCTGCAGCGTGAAGACAACGAACCGGGTGATGCGTATCACATTGTCGATGGGTCCACGATTTGCCTCGACAGCGGCTATCACCCATGCGCGGTGTTGCCGGGATATGAAATGTATTATTTCACCATTCTGGGTGGTCTCAGCCAGCGTTCTCTGGTGCAGTATTTCCAACCAACCCATGAAGCGCAGTTGGAAACAATTCCGGGCATCAAAGACATGATCGCTAAGTTTAAATGACACTGGCCACATTGAGCGACGTTTTAAAACCCGCATTGGACAACGGTCACGCGGTGGCTGGTTTGGTGTGTTTGGGTTGGGAAGATATGCGCGCTTACGTCGAAGCCGCAGAAACCGAACAATGTCCTGTGATTTTGCAGGCGGGTCCATCTTGTCGAGAACATACTCCTCTGCCGATCCTTGGGAAGATGTTTCGGCATTTGGCTGACAGTGTTTCGGTTCCAGTGGTTGCCCATCTGGATCATGGATATACTTTTGACGAATGCTCGCAGGCACTGGACGCAGGGTTCACGTCTTTGATGTTTGATGGCTCACGCAAACCGCTCAATCAGAACATTGACGAGACCGCTCGTGTTGCCGAATTGGCTCACAGTGCTGATATTTCATGTGAAGGCGAGATTGGTTTTGTAGGCTATGCAAACGGCGAGGAATCCACGGGTACAGACCCTGAAGAAGCACAAAGATTCGCAACCGAAACTAAAATTGATGCCATGGCCATATCAGTTGGCAACGTTCATTTGCAAGAGGATGCAGCGGGTCAGTTAGACGAGCAACGCATTCGCACAATTGAGGCTGTCACTAAGGTCCCGCTCGTTATCCATGGAGGGTCCGGTGTTTCTTTCGAACAGCGTAAGTTGCTTTCGGCTCAGTCCAATATTTGTAAGTTCAACATTGGAACAGAAATGCGGATGACCTTTGGCAGCGCGCTTCGTGATGCTCTTGCCGCTGACCCAAAGCAGTTTGATCGCGTAACAATTCTCAAACAAACACATGCTCCAATGGTTGCAGCAGCGCGGCTTGCTATTCGCACGCTC
>CALHHQ010000201.1 GCA_938030645.1 uncultured Rhizobiaceae group bacterium | reverse complement strand
CGATGAACTTCTTATCCAAAGACGCGCTTTTGAAAAATACCACTGCGGAGGTCTTTGGGCCAACACGTGCTGTACACACCCTCATTTTGGCGAAAACATTGATGCGGCTGTGCAAAGAAGATTGCAAGAAGAACTCGGATTTCAAACTCCTGTCGAACAAAGGCTGATTGTCGAATATTCGGCTGATGTGGGAAATGGGCTTTGGGAACGCGAACGTGTTCACATGTTCCGCACCAATATATCGAAGACTGATATTGAAATAAAACCAAACTCGGAAGAAGTTTTTGAAGTCCGTTGGATAAGAGCTGACGAATTGCGTCAGGAGATCAACAATCATCCCGAAAACTTCACACCGTGGTTCCGCATTTATGTGAACGAATATCCAGAACTGGATTTCTAGAACACTGCTCTACAAAAAGTGTTTCAACCCGTCCCATCGCGGAACAATCTGTGGGACACGTTTTGCATAGTTCGTGTAATCTGCACCGAACCGTTGGCGCAGTTCTCGTTCTTCTAATTGAACCACCGCCAACATTCCGAATATACACACAATCCCGACCAGATACGCCGTTGCAAAATTGGCCATCAATGCCCACCCCACAATGCCAACCAAAACCATGAAGTAACGTGGGTGCCGCACTGCAGCGTAAGGGCCACGTTCCAAAAGAGTCGTTGGTGCGTTTGATATTTCTGGAACACCGGCAAACGTTTTAAATTTCAAATGGCGACGCACCGGCGCAGCCAATTTCAAAGATGCCGTATAAATGAAAAACCCGATCAAGAACAAAACCCATGATGAGCCCAGATCATGGCCAACCAGTTCCATTCGAAAAATGAAACTCGCAACGCCCACAACAAGCATTGCTCCACCGGCCACACTGTAAGCCACATAAATGGAACGTTTTTTCCAGATTGAACTGCCACTGTGGATCACGAACCAGAAGACAATCACCATTGGAACGATCACAATGAGCACCAGGGCCAGCCCATATCTCAAACTGTCCAACGCGATACTTTCCTTTGTTTCTGCAACCTTCCGAAAGCAAATTTTTGCATGAATATTGCCGACAGATATTTCATCCAAAAGCCATACCATTTATAGTATCTGGCATCAAAGAAGCTGACGAATTATCAGCATCATATTTTTGCAGAATGTTTGTAAATGCCAGCGCCAAACGATCCGACCGTCCAACAAATCATCGAAGCGATGCCCCAACGGTTCAACTCGCAAGCAGCGATGGACGTCGAGGCCACGATCCAGTTCATACTGTCTGGCGAAGGCGGTGGAAATTATTTTGCAACGATCAATAACGGAACTTGCGCACTCACCGCTGGCCGATTGGATAATCCAACACTCACTCTCAAAATGTCAGCGCAGACTTATATTGATATGGTCATGGGTCGTCTGACGGGTCAAAATGCCTTCTTTACAAGAAAGCTGACATACAAAGGGCCTATCAGTCTGGCAATCCGCTTGCACAAGTTCTTCACGAGCTGATCACACACCATACAATTGCAAGCATAAAGAAGGGCCACATTTCTGCAGCCCTTTTTTGAGAAATTCTAAATCTTCAAACTATCGAATATTCGTTCCGCCCGAATGAAGAACGCCGTGTTTGATGGCCCATTCCGACCAGTCATCCACCACAGTACCAGTGAGCAAAATTCCAATGCCGCCAGTCAATGTGGTGAGCATTGCGAACCACCAAGCCCAACGGTGAATGGATTCCATTGTCGCATTGAACCCCATTGTCCATCTCCAGAACAATGCGGCGCGTTCAGAAGCCGTGCCACGATCTGTGATTTGTTCAATCTCACGCTCGCCTCCATAGCGACTAACAGCAAGAATGGTTGCGCCATGCATGGCAAACAGCAGCGCTGAACCATACAGGAAAACAATCGATAGTGCGTGGAACGGATTGTAAAACAGGTTTCCGTAAGTCAACGAAAAGTTGTTGGTCCAATCAAGATGTGAAAACACACCATATGGCACGGCGTGGCTCCAAGAACCCATCATCACTGGGCGAATGAAACCAAGCACGAGGAACAGCCAAATCGCTGAAGCAAATGCGATTGGAACATGCATCCCCAGTCCAAGAGCTTTAGCGCGGTAATAGCTGCGCAACCACCAGCTGATCACGGAGACTGTAAGGAAAAAACCCACAATCATGAACCAGCCGCCCTCTTTCAAAGGTGGCAGCACTTTCAGCCCATAAGATGGTGCTGGCGGATCAAGCGACAGCCAAAAAAGCTGACGGACAAATTGCACAGGGTCCCAACCCACTTGCATCCAGAAGTTCAAACCTATGAGGCAGAACGCAAGTGTAAATGTGACCAAGGAAATCAAACCCAAAGTTCCCAGATAAACGGGACCAATTTGAGCATTACCAATTTTGCCCAACCAGTAGTTCATCTTTCCCTTGCCGATGCGAGGATCGTTCCCTGCTGGCAATGGAATTCCCATTCCCGGTTTCGTTACAACTTGGGTCGTTGTGAAGATGTTTTGATATTCTTTAAACATGCCATCTTCTCCTTAATTGTCGAGGTAATCGAGGTCGCCAATTTCGCGCACAAGGTCATCTTGTGGGAAAATGGGAAGTTCCAGCCACCAACTCCACCAGTCAGACCATGCGTCTTCCCAAAGAGGGCCAGAGATAATGATGCAGACCGCGCTCCAGAAAACAGCGGCCAGCGCGAGAAACAAGCCAACACGGTGAATGCCCAACGTGCCGACTGAATAACCGATGAAATCGCGGAAATAGGTGTCTTCATGTTCTGGCGTCTTCACCTCAAGCCCACGACCCGGGTTGGTAGAGGACAGAACCAACCCGCCATGGAGAGCCAAGGCTAAAGTTGTCGTAAAGAAGAATGTGATCGCGATCATATGCGCGGGGTTGTAATGGAAATTGCCATAGGCGTAGCCAACATTGTTGACCCACTCTAGATGACTGTAAATTCCGTAGTGAAAACCATGCCCCCATGCTCCCATGAGCAATGGGCGGAAAACATTAAGTGTCACAAATGCAAGAATGGCGATGCTGAAGGCAAACGGAACATGAAGCCCCATGCCCAGTTTTCGGCTGATTTCCACTTCACGCAGTGCCCAGGAGCCAAATGCCCCGACCGCGCAGATGGTGATGATCTGCCAAAGCCCGCCTTCCTTCATAGGTGCAAGCGCCAATCCATAATCCAGCGAAGGCGGGTTGATGCTGATCTGCCAAAGGTTCCATGTCGGCCCAAGGGCTGCGCCATAGAGGATCAGTGCCGTGCCCAATATGGTAAAGAACAGCGCAGAAACGCCAAAAAAGCCCACATAGAATGGCCCTACCCAAAAATCGAAAAGGTCGCCGCCCAAAAGGGTGCCCCCACGAACACGATATTTTCGCTCGAAACTCAGCAAAGCCATGGCCGGTTCTCCATATAAATCTAAAATTTGGAACCGATAGGCGAAGAGAGAGAGTCCCCGCCTATCGGTGTTGTTGCAGTGAGTTAAGTAATTAACTTGCTCACTGTGACATCAGAAGACACAGCCGCGAGCGGCTTAACGTCTAAGTAGTTGTATCTGTCCGTGCTGAGCAGAATGAAGTGAATCAAAGCTGCAAGCGTGAACAGAAAAACAGCCAACGCCACCATGACGCGACGCGGATCAAAAAGAAGCCAAATCTTATGCATATTCAGTTCTCCTTAAACCAACGCGGACACGACTGATGCAGCGGTGTTTAGACCGTCCATCAGTGACGACGTTTGTGTTGATCCATCGTTGAAAAGCCAAGGGCGCCATAGGTGCACAAGCACATGCGCCGCGAAAGCCCATCCAGTGAAGAGAATAGTACTCTTCATAAAGATGCGATGGAATTCACGGGCCTCTCCGCTGGTCATACCAGTAAGGGACTCGCTTTCAGGACTAGCCATAATAAAACCTCCTAGTCAGATGGTCTTGCGACCGACGCCGTGACACACCCCACGGCAGGGTTTGGTTCAACGAACCGTATTTTTCCGAGGTTTAGGCGGAAAAATCTTTGAAACTCAGTATTTGACGGCGTAGCCAGCAGTGGCGTGTGCCGCCTGCTTGGCTTCATTCCAAATCGAATGTTTGGAGCCGTTTTGGGTCAATCGCGACAAAGCAATTGTTCCCACTGAGAAAACGAAAAGCACACTGAAAATGAAACGGTATAGAACCGTTTGATTGCCGGATGTTCGTGCGGACAAGTTCGCCCGATCCAATGATGCGTCAGACATAGTGTCTTCCTCTCTGTGCAAGCAGCGCCACATGTTTTGAATATTCAATCATGCTGCTGCCCTTGAAATTTGTTTGCTTGTTGCCAAAACCCGTTCTGCAGTGACGCGTTCTTCACCGGCATCCAGCGCATCGCGCTCTGCTTGGTCACGCAATGTTTTGGCTGCGGAAATTCTAATCAGGATAGGTTCGCGGTCGACCACTTCATCAAGCGTGACGCGGGCATCTCCATCCCAAGGCAATGAATTTTTGGTGCGAGCGGGAGCGGCAGGTGCCGTAGCATCCATTTGGCTCTGCAAAGGCAAAATATGGAACAGCGCATCGAACAGACTGTTGCAAACTTCTTGCACCAAGTAGCTGGCACCCGAGTAGCCCATGAAAGGCGTTCCATGATGGCGGCGTATTACGGCACCGGGAAACGAGGCCGGCATATACATGGTGCGCGACCCTTGGTCGGCAATATACATGCGCTCATTATAGGAACCGAAAAGGATCATTGGCGGCTTGTCGCGCAACAGATCTTGCACGGATTGATTATCTGTCTTCTGGCCAGGCACACGGGCCACCGCAAATGTACAAGGCAGACCGAGCTCTTCTTCTAAGAAATTTGTCAGTCCACGCGTGTAGGTTTCGTTGGCAACGACAGCGAAACTGGCTGTCCCAAAGAAATCTTGGGTCACGGAACGCCAAAGATCCCACATGGGCTTCAGCGTGGTGTGTTTTTCTTG
>CALHHQ010000200.1 GCA_938030645.1 uncultured Rhizobiaceae group bacterium | reverse complement strand
TTCCACATGTAAGTGAAGAGCGATGGGGACCATCATTTGCCGCATCATCTAAGCGCTCTAAATAGGCATCGCGGCTGGGCTTGCTGCGCTCTACAATTCGATTTGTAACTCTGGAGATCGCTTCAATGGTCATTGTTTTTTTCCAATGGGTGTTGCTCTGGGTCGTTCAATGTTGATCGTTACGGTGCCCAATAAACTTCAATTTCGACTTGCGGATGGCGCAATACGTGACGGATTGGCAGGTCATCTGCCGGTCCATCTTGCAGAGCTTCTTCAAAGACACGTCGCTTTTCATCACCCTCTATATGAAGAGCGATATGCCTTGCTCCAGCAATGACGGGCAATGTCATTGTAACGCGTGGTTCCGTTGCTCCAGGGGCCGTGAGTTCCATGACATATTGTTTGGATTCCACATCAGTTGCTTCAGCTAGTGTGTCACCATTTGGGAAAAATGAAGCCGTGTGCCCATCGGTTCCCATGCCCAGCACCAAATAGTCCAGTGCGTGTGTAAAATCTGCTTCTACATTTTCCAAAGGCCCGAAATCCGCGCCTTCCGCTTCATTTTTCAAAAGGTGCTGGCGAACAAATAGTTGATTGCTGCGCTCATGATCGGCCGCAACACAACGGTCATCAACCAACATAACTTGGACATTATCCCAGTTCAATTTCTGGCGAGACAGTTGGTCAAAAAACAGTTTTGGTGTTGATCCGCCAGACACCGCCAAACGCGCATGACCACCATCGTTCAATGCGGTCATCAGTTCTTTGCTTACGTCCTCTGCAAACGATTTTGCCAATTCTTCTTTCGATTGGAACTCATGGAATTTGGATATTGGCACTTAACTGTCTCCATCATTCCAAGTGCGACCATCACGTTCGATCATCGCAATGGACTGGCTTGGACCCCAAGTGCCAGCTGTATAGTTCCGTACTTTTTGTGAGGTTTCATCCCAAGCATCGAAAATGCCATCGATCCAACGCCAGGCTGCTTCCACTTCATCAGAGCGCATAAACAATGTTTGACTGCCACGAATGACATCAAGCAAAAGGCGTTCGTAAGCATCAGGGCTGCGTTCTTCAAAATTTTCGGCAAAGCTCATATCAAGCGGAACGTGCTTCAAGCGCATTCCGCCCGGACCCGGATCTTTGATCATGATCCATTGCTTGACACTTTCATCCGGCTGCAAACGCAAAACCAGTTTGTTGGAAATTGGTGTGCCTGCATCTTTGGCAAAGATAGAGTGAGGCACAGGACGAAAGTGAATGACGATTTCCGACATGCGCATGGCCATGCGCTTGCCTGTGCGCAGATAAAATGGAACGCCAGACCAGCGCCAGTTTTCAATTTCTGCTTTCAATCCAACGAACGTTGCCGTGTCAGAATCGGCACCCAGTTCATCAAGATACCCTTCAACTTTTCCATCAGGGCCAGCACCGGCTGTATATTGAGCGCGCACGGTTGTAGCCGAGGCTTCATCTTCGGTAATTGGCTTTAAAGCGCGCAGAACTTTCAACTTCTCATCGCGAATAGCATCCGCCTCACCTGATGCAGGTGGCTCCATTGCAACAAGGCACAATAGTTGCAGCAGGTGGTTTTGCACCATATCGCGCAAGGCGCCCGATTTGTCATAGTAACCCGCACGGCCTTCCACACCCACAGTTTCTGCAACGGTAATTTGCACATGGTCGATGTGAGACGAATTCCAAAGTGGCTCGAACAGCGCATTGGCAAAACGCAGCGCCAATAGGTTCTGAACGGTTTCTTTGCCGAGATAGTGATCAATGCGGAAAACCTGATCTTCGCGAAAATGCTTTCCGACCGCCTTGTTCAGTTCTTGAGCGGATTCCAGATCTCTTCCCAATGGCTTTTCGATCACCAAACGGCTGCGGTCATCAATCAAACCAAACTTGTCCAGCTGATTTGAAATCGTGCCAAACAGACCGGGGCCAACAGCTAAGTAATAAGCCCGGATTTGCCCTTGGTCGTTGTCATCAAGCATTGAACGCAACGCGTCCCATCCTTCATCGCTTTTTGCATCAATCGAGACATAGTCCAATCGATCCAAGAACCTGTTTAGGCTCTCCACTTCACGTTCGTTTGGTTTGATATGCTTTTCCAACGCCTCTTTGGCGAACTCTCGGTATTGGTCACCCGTGAAATCTGATCGAGAGGCACCTATGAGACGCGAAGCGTCAGGTAATTGCCCATCTCTATCGCGTTGATAAAGAGCAGGGAGAAGTTTGCGTTGAGCCAAATCTCCCGTGCCACCAAAAATGACGTAGTCGAACGGTTCAACAGGAATGATTTGACGGGTCATAGAGGTGATCCAATGCGAACGGTGCCAATAATCTAATCGATTTAAATTCTGCTGTAAATTGGGTTATGCCAGTTGTTTTTCAAAGAAGACGCGGCGAAAACCATCTTCTTCACGTCTTTTAATTTCGACAAAACCAATCTTTGGATACAGAGCGAGATTCTCATACATTTTCTCGTTTGTATAAAGCGCCAATTTGGTGAGACCAGCCGAACGCGCACGGGCTTCTAAGATCGCAAACATTTGTGCGGCCAAACCCTTGCCCTGGCATACGGGACTCAAGGCGATATTTTCCACGAATAAGGCATCCGACGTTTCAAAACTCACACAATATCCGGC
>CALHHQ010000199.1 GCA_938030645.1 uncultured Rhizobiaceae group bacterium | reverse complement strand
CCCGCAATCAAAGGTTTTGTGCCGGTGATGATCGCGCGCAGAAAATCGATAACTTCTGTGCCCTTTTCGCCGCCTGTTGCAACCGCCATGAAGTCCATCAAATCATTGCCCGATGTGAAGACCTCCGGTTGACCCAAAAACAAAGTCGCGCCGATGTCATCATCGGTATCGGCTGCTGTAACTGCGTTTGCCAATTCGGCATACATGGCGCGCGTGATTGCATTTTTCTTTTCGGCGCGATTGAAGCGCACGATTTGAACACGGCCTTTGCGGCTGATTTCGATTTCAGACATTATTGTTCCTAAGCAGAAAGAAGATGTGCACCTGCATCGAGGAGGCTATCCGCCCCATTCTCGACGGTGCTGCGCAAACTCGATGTTTCGTTCAAAAGATTTGAGGCCATGAATTGGGCTATGGAAGAGCGCGCTTCATTGCCCGTCGCGCCTTCCACCAAAGCCGCTTTTGCAAGATAGACCGCTCCAGACGCCAAACCCGCCAAGTGTTGATAAGGCGTGGCACCAGCCAAAGCAGTTTGTGTTTCACCCGCTTCAAGCTTGCTCAAAAGGTGTTCAGTGGTCTCTGCATAATCATCTAAAGCGGCAGTAAGGTTTTCGGCTAAACCAGCAAGGTCGCTGCGGTTTGATTGAGCAACCTCTTCCACAATGTCGCGCAGTTCCGACAAGTAAGTGCGGATTGCTTCGCCTCCCTCGAGGGGCAGTTTGCGGGTCACCAAATCAATCGCTTGAATGCCGTTTGTGCCTTCATAGATCGGCGCAATGCGGGCATCACGCATGAGGCGGGCTGCGCCTGTTTCTTCAACAAAACCCATGCCGCCATGGACCTGCACACCAATGTTCGCCACTTCGCAACCAATGTCCGTTGCAAACGACTTTGCAACAGGCGTTAAAAGTGCAGCACGGTTTTTCCAATAGGCTTGATCAGCTTCATCAGCCAATTCTTCCATATCAATCGCGTGGGCACAGTTATAGCAAATGGCGCGGGCTGCAGCAGTGAGCGCTTGCATGGTGAGAATATTTCGCTGCACATCGGCATGATAGATAATCGGGGCCATGCCCTCGCCGTCCCACCCTGGCGCTTTGCCCTGTTTGCGCTCTTGGGCATACGCCAGCGCTTTTTGGCTCGCAGCCTCCGCAACTGCCACACCTTGGATGCCCACTAACAAACGTGCGTTGTTCATCATTGTGAACATACAAGACAGGCCACGGTTTTCTTCGCCGACCAACCAACCGATTGCGCCCGGTGTGTCGCCAAATTTCCCATCGCCATAAATCATTGTGCAGGTGGGCGAACCGTGGAGGCCTAATTTGTGTTCAAGGCTGTGGCAGAACGCATCATTGCGCTCTCCAAGACTGCCATCTTCGTTGACCAAAAATTTTGGAACCAGGAACAATGAAATGCCGCGCTGACCCGCAGGTGCATCAGGCAATCTCGCAAGAACAAGATGAACGATATTGTCCGTCATGTCGTGTTCACCGTAGGTGATGTAGATCTTTTGACCAAAAATACGGTAGCTACCATCTCCAACTGGCTCAGCCTTGGTTTTCAATCCGTTGAGATCGGAACCTGACTGCGGTTCGGTCAGGTTCATCGTACCCGTCCATTCACCCGAAACCATTTTGGCCAAATAGACATCTTTGAGCTCCTTAGAGGCGTGAGCATTTATGGCCTCTGTTGCGCCGATGGTCAGTGTTGGCCCAACACCGAACCCCATGGAACCGGAATTCCACATTTCAAATGCTGCGGTTTGCAAACTCATAGGCAAACCCTGCCCGCCATATTCTTCTGGCCCTGTCAGCGCGTTCCAGCCGCCGTCAGCCCAGCGCTTGTAGAGGTCAGCCCAACCTTCTGGAACTGTGACCACTCCATCTTCAACTTTCGAGCCCTGCTCATCACCAATTTCAGCGAGGGGCGCCACTTCATCGGACGCGAATTTGCCGCCCTCTTCCAGAATCGCGTCCAGCAGATCTTCAGACAATTCGCCAGCCTTGCCAACATCCATCGCCGCACCCAATCCTGTGACATGTTTCAACGTATGAGCGATTGTGTCGACGGGTGCACGGTACATGGGAAATCCTTCCAGTAAGTCAGTGATTCAGAAATTACATATTTTGACGTAAACGTCAAAATTATTGCGCTTGCTGTTTGCGTCAAAGTGTCTTGTAAACAGCCTATGAGCAATACTGTTTCTGTCGATCTTGGCTTTGATGATGCACTTGCCGCCTTAAGGGCTGGCGAGCTTGTGGGCGTACCAACGGAAACGGTTTACGGACTGGCAACGGATGCGACCAATGAAAATGCAGTTGCCAAGATTTACACTGCGAAAGGACGACCATCGTTCAACCCGCTGATCGCTCATGTGAGCAACATTAACATGGCACAACGTTATGGCGAGTTCGAACTTGTTGCGTTGAAATTGGCTGAAGCTTTTTGGCCCGGACCTTTGACCATTGTTGTGCCACTGAAAGCGGATTGTGGAATCGCTGCCCCCGTGACCGCTGGATTGGAAACGATTGCGTTGCGCCAACCTCAAGGCGTGATGGCGAAGTTGGCTGAGAAACTAGGTTTTCCCATCGCCGCGCCAAGCGCCAACACGTCTGGAAAAATTAGCCCAACCACCGCGCAACATGTGGTCAATGATTTGGGAAACAAAGTCGCAATTGTTTTGGATAATGGCCCCTGCACTGTAGGCGTAGAATCAACAGTGGTGAAAGTCTCCAATGGCAAGATCACCTTGCTGCGCGAAGGTGGGTTGGCTGGCGAAGAAATTGAGAGAATCGTCGGTCCCATCGAACGGGGAACTGATGCTCCGAAAGTGGAAGCGCCGGGCATGCTGTTGAAACACTATGCGCCGCGCGTGCCGCTTCGCATTAACGCCAAATCTGTAAAGCCTGATGAAGCCTTGATTGCTTTCGGCCAACCACTCAAAGGCGCGCTGATAACCCGTAATTTGAGCAAAGATGGAGACCTTGCAGAAGCTGCAAGCAATTTATTTGCATATATGAAGGAACTGGAACAAAGCGGAGCAACAGGCATCGCAGTGCAGCCAATCCCCAAACACGGTTTGGGCGCGGCCATCAATGACAGACTAGCCCGCGCGGCTGAAGGTTCGGGAGACTGATATGAACGGCGAATTGATCTCGCAGTTTACCGCGATAGTTGGCGAGAAATACGCGCTGACCTCCGCGGACGACTTAGCGCCCTATGTAAAAGACTGGCGCGGAAGATATTACACACAAGCTGCTATGGCTTTGCGCCCCGGCACGGTGGAACAAGTTTCAGAGATCATGAAACTGGCCAATAAAACCAAAACACCCGTCATTCCTCAGGCTGGCAATACTGGATTGGTTGGCGCGGGCATTCCGCTCGAAAATGGCAATGGTGCTGAAGTCATTCTTTCCCTTGGTCGCTTGAACAGAATTTTGGAGGTGGACACTGGCAGCAACACCATGACGGTTGAATCTGGTGCAATACTGGAAGCTTTGCAAAATGCGGCAGATGAAGCTGACAGGTTATTCCCGTTATCGCTCGGCTCCCAAGGCACCTGCCAAATTGGGGGCAATATCGGTTCAAATGCTGGTGGCACAGGCGTTTTGGCTTATGGTAACACGCGCGAATTGGTCATGGGGTTGGAAGTTGTGCTTCCTACGGGTGAAATCTGGAATGGGCTTTCCCGATTGCGCAAAGACAACACGGGCTACGACTTGAAGAACTTGCTGATTGGTGCGGAGGGCACGTTGGGCGTTATCACCAAAGCGGTGGTCAAACTG
>CALHHQ010000198.1 GCA_938030645.1 uncultured Rhizobiaceae group bacterium | reverse complement strand
GGCGTCGCCTGTTTCTTCAAATGCAGAAAACGCGTCGGCGTCTAAAACCTCTGACCACATGTAACTGTAATAGCCTGCTGAATATCCATCACCAGAAAATACGTGTGCAAAATGAGGTGTGCGGTGGCGCATGGTTATTGCCGAAGGCATGCCGAGACGTTTCAAAGCCGCTTTTTCAAACGCAATAACGTCTTCGATAGGCTCGTCATGGGCTTTGTGAAACTCCATATCTACAAGCGCTGACGATGTGAATTCGACCGCATTGAAACCCGCATTGAATTTCGATGCTGACAGGATTTTTTCCAATAAAGCATGTGGGATGGGTTCTCCTGTTTCCACATGACGGGCATGTTTTGACAGCACGTCTGGCAATGTGAGCCAGTGTTCATAGAGTTGACTTGGTAGTTCCACAAAATCCCGCGCTACTGACGTGCCAGAAACTGATGGATAGGTGACGTTTGACAATATGCCGTGGAGCGCATGTCCAAATTCATGAAAGAGCGTGCGAGCATCATCAAGAGACAGGAGGGTTTGTTCGCCGTCCGGTGCTTTTGCAAAATTCATCACATTGATAATGATTGGTGTTTCACCACCGCTGAGTTTGTGTTGACCCTTAAAACCACTCATCCAAGCGCCGGATCGTTTTGATGATCTGGCAAAATAGTCAGCTAGAAAAACGGCGCGATGGCTTCCGTCGGCATTTTTGACCTCAAATGTTCGAACGTCTGGATGATAGGCCTCTATATCTTCATGCTCCTCGACGGTGATGCCAAACAGTCTGTTTGCTACGTCAAATGACGCTGTGATGATGTTGTCGAGAGTGAGGTATGGTTTCAATTCAGCTTCATCAAAATCAAATTTCTGAGCACGTAATTTTTCTGAATAGTGCCGCCAATCCCACGGTTCTACCGGATGATTGGTGCCGGTTTCGGCAATGAGAATTTCTAATTCGACTTGTTCTTCGCTGGCTTTATCAACGGCTCGTTCCCAAACTTTTTCCAAAAGCTCTGTTACAGCACTCGGCTGCTTTGCCATTTGGTTTTCCAGTTTAAAATGGGCAAAGCTTTCATAGCCCAATAGCTCAGCCTTCTCCTGACGCAGTTTGACGGTTTTTGCGACAATGGCACGGTTGTCGTGTTTGCCTGTGTTTTCACCCCGTGCTGTCCAGGCTTGAAATGCTTTCTCGCGCAGATCACGGCGCGCACTGAAGGTGAGAAACGGATCAATAATGGAGCGCGACAGTGTCACAGCAAATTTTCCATCTTGACCACGCTCCGTGGCCGCTGCTTGCATTGCGCTTTTTAGGAAATCTGGAAGACCTTGGAGATCGTTGCCCGCTTCAAGTATCATTGACCAATCAGCTTCATCGGCCAAGATATTTTGAGAAAATGACGATCCAAGTTGCGCCAGTTCAGCATTGATTTCTGCTAACTTGCCTTGGTCTGCATCATTTAGTGCGGCACCGGCGCGCACAAAATTTTTCCAATGTTTCTCCAGAACGCGAACCTGTTCATGTGACAGATCCAAACTCTCTTTCTGTTGCCAAAGTGCATCTATCCGCTCAAAGAGATTTTTGTTCGCTGCTGTCTCAGACATATGGCGGGACATCTTTGGCGCAATGTCGCTCTCCAGTTTACGCAATGTGTCGTTGCTGTGGGCACCCATCAGGTTCCAAAAAACAGCCGATACTTTTTCAAGCATTTGAGCATCAGGATCGGTTGGTGCTTCAAGTGCATCAATAGTGTTCTCGAAAGTTGGAGCTTCTGGGTTGTCGGCAATCGCATCAACTGCTGCACGGTCAAATTTCAAGGCAGCTTCAAATGCAGGTGCAAAATCGGTGGGATCAATTTCCGTAAATTTTGGAAGACCCATGGGCCCCGTCCATTCGAAAAGTGCTTTGTTTAAGGACATTGAGTGGTTCCGCATCGTGAAGAGTGAATCGATATGTAAGCGTTGGAGTGTCGCATACAAGTGAATGAACTCAATGGGGAAAGTGTCGCAATCTTTTGCGCTCTAAGGGCTGACATTTTGCCGATGGCGCATTATGTCACGAGCAGTGTTTGAACAAGGAAAAACCAGATGCGCGATACAATCGCAAAACTGATTTCAAATCGACGATTTGAATATGCGATCATCGCGCTTGTGATTGTCAACGCAATCATTCTTGGTTTGGAAACCAGTGACAGTATTATGGCGCAGTTTGGGCCATTCCTTTTGGCGCTGGACAATCTCATTCTCTATATATTTGTAATAGAGCTTCTGATGCGGTTTTACGTGCATCGATTGCGGTTTTTCACTGATCCTTGGCGTGTATTTGACCTGATCGTCGTGGGTATCGCACTGGTGCCGGCATCTGCTGGTTTCGCAGTTTTGCGTGCCTTCCGCATTTTGAGAATTTTGCGCTTGTTGTCGGTTATTCCGTCTCTTCGAAATGTGGTCACAGGCCTGATCGCTGCGCTGCCCGGAATGGGTTCGATTTCAGTTCTTATGTTGCTGGTGTTCTATGTCTTTTCTGTCATGGCGACTAAACTCTTTGGAACCGCTTTTCCTGAATGGTTCGGGACGTTGGGAGCATCAGCATATTCATTGTTTCAAATCATGACTCTTGAAAGCTGGTCTATGGGCATTGTTCGACCTGTTATGGAAAAATACCCCTATGCGTGGGGGTTCTTCATTCCATTCATCATGTCGACGACCTTCACGGTGCTAAATCTGTTTATTGGTATCATCGTTTCGGCCATGCAAGCGGAGCATGATCAGGAGGCCGCTGATGATCGCAACCAACTGCACAATGAACAGGAAGAAATTTTGTCAGAGATTAAAGCGTTGCGACGTGAGATTGCAGAGTTGAAGAAAACCTAGTCGGATTTCATCAAACTGGCTTCAGTGTATCTGGGTCAACCCCACCCATGCGGCACACTTCTACCCATTCGTCTGGCTTCACCGGTTGAACCGAAAGCCGCATGGACGTGACGAGCGACATATCCGCCAGTTTTTCGTTAGCTTTCACTTCTTTCAGTGAAACCGGATTTGGCATATCGGCCAAAGCACGAATGTGCACGCAGTCCCAACGTTCATCATCGGTGGTGGAATCTGGTGCAGAAGGCGCACTCACTTCGGCAATGCCAACCACGTTCAGGCCTTCATTAGAGTGGTAAAAAAAGGCGCGATCACCAACTTCCATCGTGCGCATAAAATTGCGGGCTTGATAGTTGCGAATGCCATCCCATTCTTCCCCCACATCTCCCTTGGCTTTCTGCTGCTCCCAAGACCATTTGAAAGGTTCGGATTTGAACAACCAATATTGCATGAAAGGCTCCGTTGAAAAATCAGGTCTATTGATGTGATGTTGCGGTTTGTCGCGATGAGGTCAAGTCGAAGTTTCGTCGCGCAATGGCCGTGACATAAGTTGGTGTACTGCATCGCATGCAGATAGATCACCTACTAACACTTGGTTGACGGCCTCAATGATGGGTGTGGAAATGTTGTGACTTCTGGCGATTGCCAAAGCTTGGGATGCTGTGTGCGCTCCCTCAGCGAGGGGGAGGTTAGAAAGGGTTTTGCCATTGGCCATGGCCATTCCGTAAGAAAAGTTTCGCGATTGTGGTGAGGAACATGTCAGAACAAGATCACCCAAACCGGATAGGCCAGAGAGCGTTTCTGCTCGACCGCCCAGTGCAATTGTGAGTTTGCTCATCTCTGCGAAACCACGGGCGATCAATGCAGCTTCGGCGCTTGCGCCCAATTCGAGACCGCGCACAACACCAACCGCAAGAGCCAGAACATTTTTGAGTGCACCGCCGGCTTCAACTCCAATAATGTCATCTGTGGCATAGATTCTGAAATTTGGGGCAGACAGTCTTTTTGAAAGGTCTTTGGCACGGTCGAATGTGGACGCAGCACAACTGACAGCCGTAGGCAAACCTTTTGCAACATCATGGGCAAAGCTTGGCCCCGACAAGGCGGCAATTCGTTCACTTCCAAATACACGTCCAGCTATCTCGTTTAAAAAGTCACCTGAACGACGGTCGATGCCTTTTGCGCATAAAATGAGCTGAGTTTGATCTGGCAACACCTGAGAGAGCTCTTGAGCCAGAGTTGCAAAGCTTTGCGCTGGAGTGACACACAGGACAATGTCTCTTGAACACACATCCGCAATGTTGTTGGTGGCTTTCAAACCAGTGGGTAAATTCAGGCTGTTGAGATACTTTCTGTTTTGATGATTTGTGTTGATGTCCTGAACGATCTCTGTGTCCCGCGCCCATAGCAAGGCTTCGCCATCACGCATTGCCAACATGGATGCGAGTGCGGTGCCCCACGCGCCGCCACCAATAATTCCAACTGATTTTTCACCGCTCATGCTTTGGCTCCTTTGCGCCCAGAGCCAATCTTGGAGACTGCATTTTGGTCTAAAGGCCAACGGGGTTTGATGCCTTGATCGACATTTGGCAACTTCAAACGATGGCGCTCCAGCCCTGCCCAAGCAATCATTGCGGCATTGTCTGTGCACAATATGTGAGGGGGTGCCACCCATTCCCAACCAGACTTTTCACAAAGTGATTGCAAGCGAGACCTGATTTCGGAGTTGGCTGCTACTCCACCTGCAACAACCAAAGCAGAAGGGTTTTCATAAAGAGATCGGAATTTATCTATTGAACGCGACAAACGATCTTCAAGAACATCGGACACTGCGGATTGAAATGATGCGCAGATATCACCGATGGTTTTTTCGTCCAGATCATTTGTCTCTTGCGCTGCTTTGCGCACGGCTGTTTTGAGACCCGAGAATGACATATCCAGTGTGTCACGGCCCTTAAGAGGGCGTGGAAATTGGTGAGCCTTTGGATCACCGTTCTGAGCGGCTTTTTCCACTTGCGGACCACCGGGATAAGGAAGCCCCAAAAGCTTGGCGGTTTTGTCAAATGCCTCACCAAGGGCATCATCTATCGTGGTTGCCCAACGTTCGTAATCACCCACGCCCCGCACCAATAAAATTTGGGTATGACCTCCAGAAACTAACAATAACAAATATGGAAAAGCTGTGTTGTCCGTTAGGCGCGCGGTAAGCGCATGGCCTTCTAAATGATTGATTGTATAGAGAGGCTTGTTGTGTACGGCAGCCATGCTGCGCGCCATCATAGTGCCGACAATAAGCCCCCCTGCAAGCCCGGGACCGGATGTGACCGCAATGCCATCCAGATC